>NZ_CAWPRX010000157.1:0-60856 GCF_963890365.1 Tychonema sp. LEGE 07196
GAGTGGGAGAGTGGGAGAGGGGGAGAGTGGGAAAGGGGAGACTTTTTCCTTTTTACTACTTCGCTTTTCCTTCTGACTATTTCCCTCGTCATTCTTCCTCGTCCTTCTTGCGTCTTCCCTCTTCCTTCTGACCAATGACTAATGACTAATGACCAATGACTAATGACCAATGACCAATGACTAATGACTAGCGATTTCTCGATGCTTCTAACTTGGACAACCGCTCTTTAATTTTGAGCACATCCTGCTTAGTTTCAATTGCCAAAGTTGCTAAATTATCAAACATCGGATCTCCCGAAAGCATCCTAGAATTTGTCCGGCTCGAACCAGGCCGGTTCGGAGACTGAGGCCGACTCACTCCAGAACCTTGAGACTGCAAGCTGTAGATTTGTGCCCTGAGTTCAGCAATTTGACCTTCTAATTGAGTAATCCGAAACTCTAGTTGAGTCGTAGATTGAGCGGGCGTAGAAATTGGTCTAACAGTAATTGCTAAAAAGCAAATAAGACACAAAAAACAGATTTTTATGGCGCGGTGTCGAATATCTTTCGGCATAGCTTTAATAATTTAAATTCTATCGTTTCCGCTGGCATCGGAATGATTGAACCGCAGAGAACGCAGAGTACACAGAGAAAGAGAATATATATCTGAATCATTCCGATGCTACCGGATTTGATATGAGTCCGTTTATAGGATAACAAATCGCCGAGATTTTACGTCTCTATCAGAAGTATGTTTTATGCCACCTAAAAACGTAGCTATTTTAATGTTTGATGATGTCGAGGTGCTGGACTTTGCAGGCCCTTTTGAAGTGTTTTCGGTGACATCAGAATTAAATTCAGAATCAAATAAAGATTCGCGACCTTTTGCAGTCTATACCGTAGCCCAACATCCCGGTGCTATCAACGCCCGCAACGGTTTGAGCGTAAATCCTGACTGTACTATTTCCAATTGTCCGACACCGGATATTTTAATTGTCCCTGGGGGAAAAGGTACGAGAAAGTTAATCGATAATTCAGCAGTTATTAATTGGATCAAAGATTGTTCGCAAACAGCAGAATTAGTGCTTTCTGTTTGTACGGGTTCGCTGCTGTTAGCAAAAGCTGGCTTGTTGGAAGGATTGGCAGCAACTACACACCATCGGGCGTTAGATTTGTTGAGAAAATTAGCTCCAAACACAACTATTATTGAAAATCAGCGCTTTGTAGATAACGGCAAAATCATCACTTCTGGGGGAATTTCTGCGGGCATTGATATGTCTTTGCACGTTGTCGGTAAGCTTTTGGGCACAGCACAAGCTGAAAAAACCGCAGAGCACATGGAATATAAAATGGGGAATTGGTAATTGGGCAACGGGCATGGTTAATTGTATAATTTGCGCGTAGTGGCGGGTTTTACCAACCATCTCGGCATAAAAACAACAATCTGGTAAACCCGCCCCGCCCATACAGGAAGGATGCTACCAGATGTGATATCAAGCATCTTCGCTCCAAACTTTTAGTTGCACATAAACTAATATCAAAGCTACAGCCATCAGGAAAGTTGCTGCAGCCGCTGCATAGCCAAAATCGAATTGCGAAAAAGCTTGCTCGTAAATATAATAAACTAGCAAATTAGTAGAGTTCAAAGGGCCGCCGCCGGTGATGACGTAAACTTGCTCGAAACTCCGCAGGGTAAAAATAGCTGTTGTCACCGTAGCAAATATTAAAGTCGGTCGCAAGCCTGGTAAAGTGATGTACCAAAATTGTTGCCAAGCGTTAGCTCCGTCCAATTCTGCCGCTTCGTAACGATTTATAGGAATTGCTTGCAATCCTGCTAAAAATACTACCATATTAAAGCCTAATTGTTTCCAAACACTGAGTAGAATTATTACTGGCATGGCCCAAACTGTGCTACTCAACCAAGGAATGGGATTTAAGCCGAGATCCATTAAGATATCATTCACCGGGCCTTCGGTTTGAAACAACCACCGCCAACCCAAGCCAACGGCAACTAAAGAGGTAATCGAAGGGATAAAATAAGCGGTGCGGAGAGCGCCCCGCCAAGCAAAGGAGCGATTTAGCAGCACTGCTAAACCCAATGGAATCACTAAACTGGGAATGACTGTGGCGGTAGTAAAATAGATGGTGTTTTGGATAACTTGCCAAAAATCCGGGTTAGTGACTAGACGCGAGTAGTTGTTCAAACCAATTAAACGCACTCCCGACTGGGTAAAGCTGCCGCTGGTAAAGCTGAGGTAAAATAAATAGGCGATCGGCCAAATCAAAAAAGTACCCAGAAACAGCAAAGCCGGGGCCAGAAAAGTCCAAGCTGCGATCGACTCATTGTCCAACCAGTTAAAACGCCCAAATTTAATCGGAACCATTGGCTTTTAAATTGTAGCTTTTAGTTTTAAATGGTATCACAATCTAGGTCAATGTCACAATGAATTTTCTCGATATATTATCTAACTTACCCACTATAGAAACAGAGAGACTATTGCTGAGAAAAATTACTTTAAACGATGCCAGCGATATGTTTGAATATGCTTGTCATTCCGAAGTATCAGAATATACAATGTGGTCAACTCACACCTCGCTCGAAGATACTAAATATTTTATCAAATCCCTGATAAAAATGTATAAAAAACGAGAGCTTGTAGATTGGGGAATTGTCCATAAAGTCGATGATAAATTTATCGGAACTTGCGGATTTGTGGAGTGGAGCATGAACCACAGCCGCGCCGAAATTGGCTACGCACTTTCTGGGAGATATTGGGGGGAAGGATACATGAGCGAGGCTGTCAATGCGGTTATTGAATTCGGCTTTCGGGAGATGTTGCTGAATCGAATTATGGCTCGATGTGAAGTTAACAATATTGCTTCGGCGAGGGTGATGGAAAAGGTGGGGATGCAATTGGAAGGGGTTTTGCGGCAACAGCTATTTGTGAAAGGCAGATATTGGGATCTTAAAATTTATTCGATTCTTAGGGAAGAGTTTTTGAGCGATCGATCTCCATAGCGCTGCCAGCAAGCGGTACAATGATTGTGCAGGTCAGGGTTGACATTTATGCAAAAAACATACTTAAATATTTCCAGATTGCTAATTGCTGGCTGTTGTCTGTTCTCTATGAGCAGGTTTGCTATAAGTGCGATCGCCCAACCGCTCGCACCGCCAGCCTCAGTCCTCGCCCAAACAACTCCCACAGCCAAAACAGCAGCAGAAAAATTAGTAGGACAGTGGCAGTTACAATACCTATTACCCATGCCCGCAACTGTAATTTTTACACGAGAAGGCAAATTATTTATACTCACTTGGTCATTTCCTTTTGCACATCCAACCGAACCTCTAACTGCCTATGAATTAAAATACAGAATTAACTCTACTACTCAGCCGATGGCAATAGATGTAACCGCCAGTGAAAACCAAACTTTGCAGACAATTTTTGAATTTGCTCCCAACGGTCAAATGCGGATCGAATTTATGGGTTTAAAGCCGGGAGAACCCAGACCAACTACTTTTACAACAGGTGGACTTTTTCTCCAAAAAATTTCCCCAACTACAGCTTTGCCTCGAAACACAAAAATAAAAATAATTAACACATTTGAAGCCGAAACTCCCCGACAAGCCTATGAAAGCGGGCAATATATTCAGTTTGCGACTAGGGCTCAACAAGCCTTTTATGCCGAAAATGCCAAATTTTCTTCAACATTTGAGGAACTCGGTATCGGAATGAAGTTAGACGAAGAAAATTACCGCTACCAATTTGTATCTCAAAGTAATTTTACCGAAGATGTAATTATGACGGTTCAAGCTAAAAAAACTGAATTAAAAAGTTACACAGGTGCCGTTTTTTTAGTCAATTTGTATAAAGATGACGATACCAAAGCTACCGTTGCAATTAGTTGTGCAACAAATGAACCCTCTACTGTACCTCCACCTAGGCCAATTGTTCCTAAAAATAACGAGCCTGAAAACTTTCGATGCCCCGCTGGCTCCTTTTTGATAACACGGTAAAAATTATATGATTGCAGCAAATACTAATTCTACAGACTGTTTAATTTGTCCCGCGATTCCTCCCGCACTCATAGAGAGAAAGGCTAAGATAGCCACGCCATTAAAAATAGGAATTCTAGCATCAGGAAGCGGCAGCAACTTCGAGGTAATTGCCCAAGCCATCCAAAACCAACAGCTTAATGTTCAAATTCCAGTATTAATTTACAACAACCCCGAAGCCAAAGCCGCGACCAGAGCAAAAAAATACGGCATTCCCTCGATTTTGCTCAATCACCGCGATTGCAAAAGCCGCGAAGAATTAGATACAAAAATTGTTAAAACTTTTCAAGCTCATGATGTAGAATGGATAGTGATGGCAGGTTGGATGCGTATCGTTACCAAAGTTTTGCTCGATGCTTTTCCCGACAAAGTTATTAACATTCACCCCAGTTTGCTGCCGAGTTTCACAGGAATTCGCGCTGTCGAACAAGCACTCGCAGCCAAGGTTAAAATCACCGGATGTACGGTGCACATCGCCCGTTTGGAGGTAGACAGCGGGCCGATTTTAATGCAGGCTGCGGTGCCTGTATTGCCTGACGATACGGCAGAAACGCTGCACGCCAGGATTCAGGTACAAGAGCACAAGATTATGGTAGGCGCGATCGCCCTTATTGCCGAATCCCATCAACAACATTGTGACTAAAAACCTCACCAGTTCCGCATCTGTCCCGGAATTACCAGTCAGCGACTCGCCCCAAAAAAGGCCGCCGCTGACCGACTGCAATCGCTTGCAATTAATACTGAAAGACAGGCTCAAAAAAAACATCGGCATCAAGGGAGAATTTTATCTGCCTTGCTTACCATCGATGTTAGACGACTATCTAAAATTACTCTCAGACTTCTTAATCATCCTCGGGCAAAATCTCGATGCTGCCCAATCCGAAAACTTGCGAATATTAATCGCCAACGCCTTAGCAGAAGGATTCAAAAATTCTCCCCACGCTAATCTAATAGTTTCATACTTTCCCGCCAATTCCCAAACCGGTTTAGCCGACGGCATTACTCTGAATACCAAGATTCAAATCGAATCAATGGCCGAGAAATATCATAGCTGGCCGGATATTCGCCCCGAACCTTTATTTGGTAGCCATCCCGATGCCAAAGTCATCGCCATTGCTACCGAATTAGGGGAACCAAGTAAAGCACCTATTTTAGATGTCGGTGCCGGCCCAGGGCGCAATAGTTTGCCTTTAGCAAGGTTAGGTCATGCCGTGGATGCGATCGAGCTAACGCCCATATTTGCCGAAAAACTATCATCCGCAGCCACCGCCGAAAACTTGCCAATAAATGTCACCCAAGGCGACGTTTTAGACCCTTTATTGAGGATGAAAACCTATCGGTACAAATTAGCCATTGCTACCGAAGTTCTCTCCCACTTCCGCTACCCCGAACAAGTCCGCTTATTCCTCGGCAAAATGTCCGATGCTGTTTTAAGTGGCGGGTTTATCTTATTCAGTGCTTTCTTAGCAGTAGATGGCTACGAACCCGACGAGATGGCCAAACAAATGTCTGAATTGTGTTGGTCTTATCTGCTGACGCGACAAGAATTACAAGCAGCAATCGAGGGTTTGCCGTTAGCAATTGTTTCGGACGAATCGGTGATTGAATACGAACAAAAACATTTGCCGGATTCTGCGTGGCCGCCGACACCTTGGTTTGTGAGTTGGGCCAGCGGGCGCGATTTATTTCCGGTGCAAGAAACGCCGCCGTTGGAGTTGCGGTGGATACTGGTTAAACGCTTGTAGAGAATTAGTATGGTGCGTCACAATGTAGTTTATCGATGATCGATCAAATAACGTGATCTAACTCACATCTTGCACTATTCTCGCTTAACAGGCTTTCCGGCTTGTTCCACAAAGACGGATCTTTGTGGGGAGTAGGGGTTGGGAATCCGGCCCGCCTGCAAAAGGCTAATTGAGAATGGTGCAAAATCTCAGGTATAACGCACCCTACAACAAATTTTAGCGGTTAAAATTCCAATTCTAAACCTCAGATGCGCGCAATTGTCCGCAGGCGGCATCGGCTTCTAAGCCGCGAGAATACCGCACGCTAACAGCAATTTTCTTCTCCTTCAAAACCGCAACAAAATTGTTGATTCGATTTGGAGTCGGACGCTGATATTCAGCTTCTTGAATCGGATTGTAAGGAATCAAATTGACGTGACACTGAAAACCGCGCAACTGAGTTGCTAACTCGGCTGCGTGTTCTGGTAAATCATTTACGTTTGCTAAGAGCACGTATTCAAAGCTTAATCTGCGTCCAGTCGATCGCACATATTCCCGACATTCTGCCACTAACTCACCCAAAGGATAAGGGCGGGCGCTAGGAATTAACTCTTCGCGCAATCTTTGATTGGAAGCGTGGAGGCTGACGGCGAGGGTAATTTGCAGTTGATGTTCGGCTAGTTGGGTGATGCGATTGCGGATTCCGACTGTGGAAACGGTGATGTTCCGCTGTCCAATTCCTACGTCTTGATTCAAACACTTGACAGCAGCTACAACGTTATCGAAATTCAGCAGGGGTTCGCCCATTCCCATAAATACGATGTGGCTGACTCGGCGGCCGAAATCTTGCTGTACTGTCAAGACTTGATCGACGATTTCGTTTACTTCTAAATTGCGCTTGAAACCGCCTTTTCCCGTAGCGCAAAAGTCGCAGCCCATCGCGCAGCCAACTTGGGCTGAGACGCACACTGTCAGCCGTTTTTCGGTGGGAATGCCGACTGTTTCAATAATTTGACCGTCTGCTAATTTTAGAAGATACTTTACCGTAGAGTCTGGTGCGACCGATCGATAGTGAATAGTCGATCGCCCGATCGGAATTTTCGCAACAGTCTCGCGCCACTGTTTAGAGAATACAGAAATCTCAGAGAGCGATCGCGCGCCTCTCTCATAAATCCACTGGTACAACTGCTTCCCGCGATAAGCGGGTTGCCCGTTTTGCTGCACCCACTCCGTTAACTCAGCCAAACTCGCGCCCAACAACGGCGGAATTTTACCAGACTCAACAGACAAAGCAGCAGTCTTGCGAGACTGATTCGCACCCTTGGAATTACCAGAAGAGTGCACCTGAGAAACGGAAGTAGAAGGCATAGGTCATCAGAAAATTTAAAGCCACCCTCCATACTAAAACTTCTCGACCAAAGCTGCCGTTAATCCTGAAAAAGGTGAAGTCTCGATCCCTCTAAATCCCTTAACAAGGGCGACTTTAAGAATAATCCGGTTCCCCCTTTTAAAAAGGGGGGTTAGGGGGCTGTTATTGTGGACTCACAAAGAAAACTCCAGACAGAAATCTGCACAATCAAGAATCCAGTTAATTTTTGGCCAAATCCCCCTAAAATTGCGTGTAAATGACCGCCGCCCCCTAAAATAAACTCTGGAGTTTATTTTAGGGTATGCAATCTGACTGCTTTCCATCACAATTAATGCAACTTTTATGGTGCTAGATATTCTTGCGCTGCCCTTAGCGTTTCAATTTACATCCCCAGGCCCGATAATCTTTCAACTAGGCCCCCTAGCTATCCGTTGGTACGGGCTGTTGATAGCTTCTGCGGTCTTAATAGGGGTCAGTTTGTCCCAATATTTGGCCGAAAAGCGCCGCGTCAACCCAGAATTGCTGGGCGATTTAGCAATTTGGCTGGTTCTGGGCGCTATTCCCTGCGCTCGAATTTATTACGTGGCTTTTGAGTGGCCGCAATATGCCCAAAGACCTGAAGATATTATAGCGATTTGGAAAGGTGGAATTGCTATTCACGGGGCGATTTTGGGCGGTACGATCGCAGCTTTAATTTTTGCGAAAATCCAGCGAGTTTCTTTTTGGCAGTTGGCAGATTTAGTCGCGCCTTCGGTAATTCTCGGTCAGGCGATCGGACGCTGGGGAAATTTCTTTAACTCCGAAGCTTTTGGCGGCCCTACGGATTTACCTTGGAAACTTTATATTCCGCCAAACAGCCGCCCGATCGGCTACGCTAATTTTGAATACTTCCACCCCACATTTCTCTACGAATCTCTGTGGAATTTGACAGTATTTGGGTTGCTGCTGACTTTGTTTTTCCGCGATTTGCAGGGAAAAATTCGCTTGAAAACAGGTGCTTTGTTTTTGGTTTACCTGGCAGCTTACAGTTCGGGTAGAGTCTGGATTGAAGGGTTGCGAACTGACAGTTTGATGTTCGGGCCGCTCAGGGCTGCACAGATGGTAAGTTTGACTGGGATTGTGTTAGGTTTGGGCGGGTTGGCTTGGCTTTATTTGCTCGATCGACCTTTACCCGATGTTGTCTCCCCCAATAGCGATCGGGCAAATATCGATCGCAAATCCCCAGGCGATCGATAAAAAACCCCAGAGAGGTTAGTCTCTAGGGCTCAAAACCAGGGTGCATCTACCATCCCTTACTTCCAACCAAAATCGGTGTGCCCGGAAGACTCAATAAATTTAGGAAATTTTTTAGCAGCAATGAGTTTGACAGAGATTCAAGCCTTAATTCCACAGGTATACATTGTAGGTGCAGGCCCGGGAGACCCGGATTTGTTAACTGTTAAGGCTCAAAAATTACTGGCTGTCGCCGATGTCATATTATTTGCTGATTCCCTAGTTCCAGAGCAAATTTTGCAGGGAGTGCGCGCAGATGCTGAAGTTATCCAAACTGCGGATAAGACTCTCGAAGAAATTGTACCTTTGATGGTGGAGCGAGTGCGCGCCGGGAAAAGCCTCGTCCGCCTCCATTCCGGCGATCCCTGTCTCTACGGCGCTGTGGGCGAACAAATGCAAGCCTTGGCCGAGGCGGGAATTGCTTTTGAGGTAATCCCAGGAATTAGCGCTTTCCAACTAGCCGCCGCGAAACTTAAAATTGAGTTGACAGTTCCCGGAATTGTACAGACAATTATTTTGACCCGAATTAGTGGCCGCACTGAAGTACCAACACGCGAAGAATTGGCGAGTTTAGCGGCCCATCAAGCGAGTTTGTGTCTGTATTTGAGCGCCCGCCATGTCGATCGAGCTCAAGCTAAGTTGATGGAACATTACCCATCGGATTTACCAGTGGCGATTTGTTATCGCTTGGGCTGGCCGGATGAAAAAATTGTCCTAGTTCCCCTTGACAAAATGGCAGTCGCTACCCGCGAACATAATTTGTTTAGAACGACCATGTATATAATTAGTCCGGCGTTGGGAAAAGAAGCCCAAGGGCGATCGCGCTTGTACCATCCAAAGCACGATCGGCTTTTCCGTCAGTAGTCAGTAGTCAGTTGGCAGTTGGCAGTTGGTAGTTGGCAGTTGGTAGTTGGCAGTTGGCAGTTGGCAGTTGGCAGTTGGCAGTTGGCAGTTGGCAGTAGTCATTAGTCAGTAGTCAGTAGTCATTAGTCATTAGTCATTAGTAGGGGCGGTGCCCCGTGCCCGCCCTCTTAGCAGCCAACAGTTAACAGCCAACAGCCAACAGTCAACAGTTAACAGTCAACAGCCAACAGTCAACAGCTAACAATTCCCCATTACCCATGAAAGATTTAACTCGCAGAGAATTTATGACTGTCACCGCATTAACCGCCGGATTTGCCTTAGCAGTTCATCCGATTGCTGCGGCAACTATTACCACAGATAAAACTGGTTTAATAGCAGGTGAAGTGAAAATCCCTGTGAAAGACGAGTTCATTCCAGCCTACAGAGCAATGCCCGCTACTGGAAGCGATTTTCCAGTAATTTTAGTAATTCAAGAAATCTTCGGAGTTCACGCATACATTCAAGATATTTGCCGCCGTTTTGCCAAATTAGGCTATTTGGCGATCGCCCCAGAAATGTTTTACCGTCAAGGCGATGTTTCTAAAATCACCGACATTCAAGAAATTATTAGTAAAGTTGTCTCGAAAGTTCCCGACGCTCAAGTTATGTCCGATTTAGATGCTACCGTAGAGTGGGCACAAAAGTCAGGAAAAGGCAATATTAATAAGTTGGGAATTACAGGATTTTGCTGGGGAGGCCGAATTGTTTGGATGTACGCGGCCCACAACCCAAAAGTCAAAGCAGGAGTGGCTTGGTACGGGCGTTTGGTTGGATCTTCAACGGCTTTAACTCCCAAACATCCGATCGACCTTGCACCAACTTTGACAGTACCCGTATTGGGTCTTTACGGTGGCAAAGACGAGTCAATTCCCCTTGATACAGTCGAAAAAATGCAGCAACTGCTCAAAACCGGCAGCAGCGGTTCCGAAATCGTAGTTTATGCAGATGCGCCGCACGGTTTTAATGCCGACTATCGCCCCACTTACCGAGAAAAAGATGCCAAGGATGCTTGGCAAAAGCTGCAAAATTGGTTTAAGAAGTACGGAGTTGCATAACACATTCCCCATCAATATTTGCTCGCTACCCCTTGACAGGTCAAGATAGTATCTACAAATCTTGGTATTTTAGATATTTATTTTTGGGGATTCGTGAAGATGTAATTGCGGCTCAAATTGGTTCGTATTGCGGACTTTTTTTCGCCCTACGAACCAATATGAGCGTTTTTAATTGACTCAAAACGATATAAGTTGGTATTGTATTTTAGGGGCGAATTTCACCAAAAATCTGTAATTTCCCTCCAGAATATCTATCAACCCGCCCAGACTGAACGACTAGGGCAAAATCAAGCCATTTCTTCCTGCAATCCCTCACGGGATTTAGTTTTCATGCTAAATGCAAAAACACCAACTACCAGCATAAAAACAACAATTGTTCTCCATTGAACCAAAAAATGCAAACCCGCAGCTAAAAATATTGGTATATACTTGGTTGTCAAACAATACAAATACCTAAATTTAATTCTAACAAAATAAAGGTGGCCCGAAGCAGCATATTTGCGATCGAAAACAGCCAGATAGGCAATCTGAACAATATCGGTGTAGCCCGATCGCCCTTAAGACAGTTGGGTTTGTGGGCGCAACTTGGTAAACTGGGCTGTGTAGAATTATCGATCGACAGGTAAGCCCGTGCTAGACGAACAAGCTAAAAAGACCATCTTGCGGAAAATCCCCCACGGATTGTACATTTGCGGCGTCAAAGAGGGAGAGGAACTCAACGGTTTCACCGCTAGCTGGGTGATGCAATCTTCCTTTACCCCTCCCTTAGTCGTTAACTGCGTCAAGCAAGACTCAAAATCCCACGCCATGATTGAAGCCAGCGGAGTCTTTGCGTTGAGTTTCCTAGAAGCAGGACAAAAAGAGTTAGCCCAGAAATTCTTCAAGCCGCAGCGCCGCGTTGGCAATAAATTCGAGGATGTAGAATTTTATGCCGGGCCCGAAACTGGTTGTCCGATTATCTCCGACTCTCTGGGTTACATTGAGTGCAATGTTGTCGGCGCTGTAAAACACGGCGATCATACGGTGTATGTCGGAGAAGTGGTGGCCGCCGGCGTTCACCGAGAAGGCGATCCGTTGCTGTTAGAAAGCACTGGTTGGAATTACGGCGGCTAAAAACTTGGCAACTGGCAATTGGCAATTGGCAATTGTCAGTTGTTAGTTGTTAGTTGTTAGTTGTTAGTTGTTAATTGTTAATTGTTAGTTGTTAATTGTTAATTGTTAATTGTTAGTTGTTAGTTGTTAATTGTTAGTTGTTAGTTGTTAGATATAGCGGCTCGATCGCGTTGTGAGGTATGCCCACGGCGGCCTATGCCCCATGCCCTATTCCCTATGCCCTATGCCCGACAGCGCCTCATCTTTCTGAGAAATGTTATAGTTAATTGTTAAGCGATTCACAATAGATAAAAAATCAGCAACAATCTTGTCGGTGTTGTCGGGAGTTAAAATCGGGACGTGGACAAAAACACATTGAGTGGGTATTTGAGAATCATAAATATGCTTTAAAACCGCATAATAGAGGTCTTCACAAACATATTTTCCGGCTTCGTGACTGATTTCTGTGACGGCTAAATCTGCGACTAGCGCTTCAAGATTAACTGTTGTTTTCAAAATGTCCGTATCGCAGCAAGCGCAGGATTCCACGGTTAATTTTTCCCTGCTTTCTGCCATGCCACAGCAGATAATTATGTCTGGTCGGAGTTGGTTGATTTGGGCGATCGCCAAATTCGCTGCTAGCTGGGAATCTACGGGTAGTTTCCTCAAAAAAGTTAGGGAATCAGGCAAAGATTGAATTTGGGAAATGTTAGCTAATAAATCGTCAGAAGAATTTGATTGCTGATGCGATCGCCAAGTGTCAAATGAAGTTAGCAGGATTTTGGTATTCATATAATCTCCCGTAAATTGACGTGCAGAAAACCTTGTCGATGGGTAGGGGCGAGTGTCAAAAATTATCTATCTGGTTTTACAGCATAGATACTGATGAACCAGTCCCTACGACTCTCGAATATGGGAATCAGGAATTGTAAAATTCATCAGACAGATGACTGATGACTGTTAACTGTTAACTGTTGGCTGTTAACTGTTGACTGTTGGCTGTTAACTGTTGGCTGTTAACTGTTAACTGTTGGCTGTTAACTAATGACTAATGACTAATGACTACTGACTAATGACTACTGACTAATGACTACTGACTACTGACTACTGACTACTGACTACTGACTACTGACTACTGACTACTGACGTTTTGTGCAATAATACTAAAAATTGATCATATAAGGCAAGTAAGTCAATGTCTGTCATCGCAGTAGTAGACTATGACATGGGCAATCTGCACTCGGTCTGTAAAGGCTTGGAAAATGTGGGCGCAGTGCCAAAAATTACGGATTCTCCTGCTGCAATCGAGCAGGCTGATGCGGTGGTTTTGCCGGGAGTTGGTTCCTTTGACCCGGCAATGCAGAATTTGCGATCGCGCAATTTGATAGAACCGATAACAAATGCGATCGCCTCTGGAAAGCCTTTTTTAGGCATTTGTTTGGGCTTGCAAATGCTGTTTGACAGTTCCGAAGAAGGTACAGAACCAGGATTGGGAATTATTGCTGGAAAAGTGCGCCGATTTCGCTCGGAACCGGGGTTAACCATTCCGCACATGGGATGGAATCAGTTAGAATTTACTCAACCCAATTTGCCGCTGTGGCACAATCTTTCATCTCAACCTTGGGTTTATTTAGTGCATTCCTATTATGTAGATCCGGTGGACTCAACAGTCAAAGCTGCAGTGGTGACGCACGGAAGTCAGACGGTGACGGCCGCCATAGCTAAAGACAATCTGATGGCCGTACAATTTCACCCGGAAAAGTCTTCAAGCACGGGATTGCAAATGCTCTCAAATTTTGTGAATCAAGTGAGAACAAAAGTAGCTGCTTAGAGTCAATTAAAAACCCGATTTCTTCAAGAAACCGGGTTTTTAATAAATCAGCTACAGCGCCAATTTTATTTGAGACACTTTAAAATCACCACCGATCGCGCCGTCACCGGAACAGCTTTCCCCTTGGCATAAATTCGCCCTTGAGATTCCACAAATTTCGGTTCAGCAGTGTCAAGCACAGCAATCCACTGCAAACTTTGAAAGCGAGGGGGAATCACAAAATCGAGCGTCTCCCAATAAGCATTGAAAAACAACAGAAAACTATCGTCGATAATCCGTTCGCCGCGAGCATTTGGCGTAGCAAGTTGTTCGCCGTTGAGGAAAATGCCGATCGCCTTAGCATATCCCACTTGCCACTGTTCGTCAGTCATTTCCCCGCCATCGGGGTTAAACCAAGCAATATCGCTAACTTGAGAACCGTGAATGGCGCGTCCTTGGAACCACTTACGGCGGCGGAACACCGGATGTTCGCGCCGCAAGCGGGTTAACTGGCGCGTAAATTCGAGCAAGTCAGCATTTTTGAACTGCAATCCCCAATCCACCCAGGAGATTTCGTTGTCCTGACAGTAAGCATTGTTATTGCCTCCTTGACTTCGCCCCATTTCGTCTCCCGCCACCAGCATCGGCACCCCTTGGGACAGCAGTAACGAAGTTAAAAAATTCCGCTTTTGGCGTTCTCGCAACGCCTGCACTTCGGGATCCTCAGTTTCCCCGTCCCCAGCAAAGGGGTCTGGCGGAGGTGGATATTCTCCCTCTCCTAGCGCTTCAGTATATGGGAATTCCACCATCGTGCAGTTCCAAGACTGATTGTGGTTTTCCCCGTCGCAACTGTTTTCACCGTTAGCTTCGTTGTGTTTTTGGTTGTAGCTGACCAAATCGTGCAGGGTAAACCCGTCGTGGGCAGTAATAAAGTTGATGCTGGCGTGGGGTCGCCGTCCATTACTTTCGTACAAATCGGAACTTCCGGTAAAGCTGTAGGCAAACTGAGAGAGAGTTTCATCGGTTCCCCGCCAAAAGTCGCGCATGGTATCGCGGTAGCGACCGTTCCACTCCGACCACAGCAAGGGGAATTTTCCGACTTGATACCCGCCTTCGCCGATGTCCCAAGGTTCGGCGATTAACTTGACATCGCACAAAACTGGGTCTTGGTGGATGATATCGAAAAAGGCAGCAAAAGTATCGACGCGATCGGTTTCCCGCGCTAAAGCCGTCGCCAAATCGAAGCGGAACCCATCGACGTGCATCTCCAACACCCAATACCGCAAGCTGTCCATAATCAGCTTCAATACTTGGGGATGGAAGACGTTGAGGGAGTTGCCGCAGCCGCTGTAATCCATGTAGTAGCGGGGATTGTCTTTCACGAGGCGGTAGTAAACGGCGTTGTCGATGCCCCGAAACGAGATGGTCGGGCCCATGTGGTTGCCCTCTCCGGTGTGGTTGTAAACCACATCGAGAATCACCTCAATGCCTGCAGCGTGCAGGGCTTTGACCATTTCCTTAAATTCATTCACCTGTTCGCCGGTGTCGCCGCTGGCGCTGTAGCTGGAGTAAGGCGCGAGATAGTTAATCGAGTCGTAGCCCCAGTAGTTCCGCAGTCCCTTGTCATCCAGAAAGCCGGGACAGCCGATGAAGTGGTGGACGGGGAGGAGTTCGACGGCGGTAATCCCCAAGGATTTCAGGTGGTCGATGGCGGCGGGATGGGCGAGTCCGGCGTAGGTTCCCCGCAAGGGTTCGGGAATGTCGGGATGCAGTTGGGTAAAGCCTTTGACGTGCATCTCGTAGATGACGGTTTTGTGCCAAGCCAGTTGTGGCTGAGTGTCGCCTTCCCAGTCGAAGGATTCATCGATGACAACGGCTTTGGGGATTAAATGAGAATCGTCTAATGCGCTGTAGGATAGGTCTTCGGCTTCGTCGT
Organism: Tychonema sp. LEGE 07196; assembly: GCF_963890365.1. Classification (NCBI taxonomy): domain Bacteria; kingdom Bacillati; phylum Cyanobacteriota; class Cyanophyceae; order Oscillatoriales; family Microcoleaceae; genus Tychonema; species Tychonema sp. LEGE 07196. Next base: position 15,195 of record NZ_CAWPRX010000157.1, read on the forward strand.
CCCAGTCATAACCGAAGAGTTCCCGTCCGTGCACCACATCTCCGGCGATGGCTTTGGCGTAGGGGTCAATCAGCAGTTTGGCGGGGTTGAACCGGTGTCCGGCTGCGGGATCGTAGGGGCCGCGGACGCGAAAACCGTATTGCTGACCGGGTTTGATGCCGGGAATGTAGCAGTGCCAAATGAAGTTGTAGACTTCAGTCAGCGGGACTCGGGTTTCCCACCCTTTTTCGTCGAACAAGCACAATTCGACTGCTGTCGCGTTTTCGGAAAATAGGGCAAAATTAGTGCCTTTACCATCCCATTGTGAACCCAAGGGATAGGGTTTACCGGGCCAAAGTTTTAAATCCATAGAACCTAAGTTGTAATATTCTCGATCGAACAATCATTAGACTTGTAGCAAAAAGCCTTTCATATCCTAGACGATCAATTACCATCACAAAAACCGCTTTTGGGCGGACGGTCGTCCGTACTACGAACCTTGCTGATTGCGATCGATCGAACATGATATCAATGCTAGGCAAGATGCCTGCTGTTTACAGACTTTTTAGGAGAAAACTATTCAACTTGATACAGAATAAAGCTTTGATGCGGAATGCTGACCTCGGCTTGCCCTGTAAGTTTTTCGGGCAAAGTCGAACCGTCCCCCATCCACTGAGGGTCAGATGAGTCTAAGACTTTTTGCCAGTTTCCTTCTGGTAGTACAAGTTTAGTTTTTTGTGTGGTATCGCTGAAATTAAAGATTGCTAAGACTTCACTGTCGTCAACGCTTCTGATGAGGGTAATGATTTTTTCACCGTCAAAACTGTTGATATCAATGCTTTGGCGATCGCGACACTTCAAGGCAGGAATTTCTTGGCGAAGTTTAATCAGAGTTCGATACAACTCTAACAACACTTTATGTTTGCCTTCGCGCCGTTTTTTCCAATTAAGCTTTGATTGCAAAAATGTTGTCTTGTCTTGTACGTCCGGCGGTTCTCCTGTGTGGTGAAATTCTTTAAACTCGGCCTTTCTTCCCTGGCGCACCGATTCGACTAAATCTGGATCGCCGTGGCTGACAAAATACAGAAATGGTGCTTCTTCAGCGTACTCTTCCCCCATAAATAATAAAGGAATGTAAGGAGAAAGCAATACCGTGGCTGCTGCTAATTTTAGTGCTTCAAACGAGACCAAATGTGCCAGCCGTTCGCCTAACATTCTGTTGCCCACTTGGTCGTGATTTTGGCAACAAACTACGAATTGATCCGGGTCGAAATTGCCCGCCGGACTGCCGTGGTAGCGCTGCCGAAATTCCGAATACTCTCCTGCATAAGCAAATCCTTCTTGCAAGACTTTCACTAAGGTTCTGAACTCGCGAAAATCTTGGTAATAACCTAGGTCTTCCTTGGTAATGAGGCTGTGCAAACAGTGGTGAAAATCATCGCACCATTGGGCATTGATATCGTAGCCGCCTTTGCTGGGAGGATTGATAATCCGAACGTCGTTGAGGTCGCTTTCAGCAATTAAGTAAAACGATCGCCCTTGCTGTTGGGACAACTCTCCGGTTTTTTCGGCTAACTCGGCTAAAAAGTGCTTGGCGGAGAAGTCGTAAATCGCGTGAATGGCATCTAACCTCAGCGCATCAATGTGACAATCCCGAAACCAGTAGAGGGCATTTTCGATAAAGAAATTGCGAACGCCATAGCTACCAGCATCATCAAAGTTGAGGGCGTTTCCCCAAGGGGTACGATATTTATCGGTAAAGTAGGGGGCAAAATTCGAGGTATAGTTGCCTTCGGGGCCTAGGTGATTGTAGACGACATCTAGGACAACGGCTAAGCCTTTTTGGTGGCAAGCATCGACTAGGGTTTTCAAGCCGTTAACGCCGCCGTAGGAGGATTGAACGGCAAAGGGATATACGCCATCGTAGCCCCAATTGCGATCGCCCGGAAACTGCGCCACGGGCATAATCTCGATCGCGTTAACTCCCAATTCTTTCAAGTCATCGAGACGGTCAATCATTGCCTCGAATGTTCCTTCTTCGGTAAACGCGCCTACGTGTACCTCGTACATAATATAGTCTGCCAGAGCAATCCCTTGCCAGTCGGCATCGTTCCAAACAAATGCGCTTTGATCGACTACTTCTGAGGGGTTGTGAACGCCTTGGGGTTGACTGTAGGATGCTGGATCTGGTAGCGTTGTCTTTCCATCTAGTTGATAGGTATAAAGCGTACCTGGAGACACCCCTTGGGCTGTGACAGTCCAATATCCTCTCCGCTTTTTTTGCATGGATATTAGTTGTGGTTCTGGTGCTGTGATTTGGACTGCTACATCTTGTAGCAAGGGTGCCCATAGCGTAAATTCACAGCGATTATTGCCCAGATACGTTGCGCCAATTCTCATATTTACTGATTGATTCCATGTAACATCATATTTGTGCTCCAATTTAACGATTCTATTTTTTTTATCAACTATTCGATCGTTTTTTGGAGGCCAGCCGCAGGCGTTATCCTCGAAGTATGTTTCAACATCGGGCTTGTCTATCCCAATTTGCTTCGATTTTTCAGACATTCCCTGCTGGCTTGACAGAAGTATAACAGTAAGCTGGCTGTTTGCCAAGCGATAGTCGATATTATCCCCTCTCTCAAGAGAGCTTTATCGCTTCCACAAACCCTAGATTAGAGCGAGTTTCAGCAAATTTGAGATGAGATATTAGCTTTTGTCCAGCCATAATTTTATTTTTTAGTTGGACATATCATAGGTTGAGCGACAGGAGCATCTGCCAAATGTATGATATTTGACAGACAAAATGGCGATCGTCCTTTATAATTATCGACGGTCAGGGAGCATCAACCCAGCTTTTATATCGTTTCAGGTAGCATCGAAATTACATATTTAAATCATTGATAGTGTCGTCGCCGCTGGCGAAGTCGATCGCCAGCGCGACGGCACTATATAATTCCGATGCTACGGGATTTGATATTATAGGGCATCCCCGAGTCTGCGATCGATCGCAGACTCGGTTTCGGGCGATCGCGAGTATTGTACAGCTAGCGATCGAGACGCTGGCACTCTTAATGCTTTCGGGAGATATTTCCCAATTTATGCAGATATTTTGGGCCGGGGCGAACTCGCCAAAGCACTCAAAGAAATGCTGCTAAGTCGGAGATGCAGCCTTGCATTCAAACTTAGTTTGGCGAATCAAATTAATTATAAAATAGTGTGACAAATTGGGTGTTAAATGAGCTTGAGAATCTGCGGCAACCGCCAAATCAAAACTCTGCCGGGACTGGCCACTCGTCCTACGCCTTCGCGAGTCAGAGAAGCTTTGTTTAATATTTGGCAGGGGACGATCGCAGGTTGCAGGTGGCTTGACATTTGTACCGGCAGCGGCTCAATGGGCGCAGAAGCTTTGTGTCGGGGGGCGGCTAGTGTTACTGGCATCGAACAGTCGGCGAAAGCTTGTGCGATTATTCATGAAAACTGGGAGAAAGTAGCAGGTTCTTCCCAAACATTCCAAATCCTGCGGGGAAACGCGATGGTAAAATTGGGGGCGCTGGGAGGACAGCAGTTCGATCGCGTTTACTTCGATCCGCCCTACGCCAGCGACTTGTACGAACCTCTGTTAAACAAGCTCGCCAGCCAAGAAATGCTAGCACCTGATGGCGAAATTGCGATCGAACACAGCCCCGAGCGATCGACACAACCGATTCCCGGCCTAGAAATTTGCCGACAAAAAATATACGGCAATACAGCATTAACTTTCTATGCCCGCAGTGGCTGACTAGCTCAAACGGCATCAGCATCATAATATCAAATCCCGCCCAGATCCGAACGATCGCTCAGTGCGATCGTCCCGAATAGCGGTCTCAACCATCCTGCAAGCGCCTGCAGATCGTAAAATTTAGCCCTTGAGTCCGATACAAATTTTTCCCGAAAAGTTAAACTTTGTGCGTAGGTTGACAGGGTACGTTACCTGATAAATCCCCGAAATAAATCGAGTTTACGCTGAAAATAAAGACTTTCAGTTGTAACATGAACTGCAAAGTGTGAGTGTGAATATTCCTAAAGGAGTGAATATGGTTCAGACACCTTCGCGCCATCGCGGCAGCGAGTTTCCGGCTGTTAATTCAGCAAGCCCAGTCAAACGCGATACGATTCTGCTGGGAGATAGCGCCCCGCTGCCAAATACAAAACTCTTCGGCACAGACGGCATTCGAGGGAAAGTGGGAGAATTGCTGACTGCATCCCTAGCGCTGCAAGTTGGCTTCTGGGCGGGGCAAGTTCTCCGCCAAAATGCCCCCAATCAGGGCCCTGTGATTTTGGGGCAAGACAGCAGGAATTCTAGCGATATGCTGGCAATGGCGCTGTCTGCGGGTTTGACAGCGGCCGGTTTGGAAGTGTGGAATTTGGGCTTGTGTCCGACTCCCTGCGTTGCTTATCTGGCAAGCATTTCGGAGTCTGTCGGCGGTGTGATGATTTCGGCTTCTCACAATCCCCCTGAAGATAACGGGATTAAGTTTTTTGGCTCAAACGGCTCTAAGCTGTCGCAACAGTTGCAGGAACAAATCGAAGCGGGAATCCGGGGGGCTAAGGTTCCGGTTGCTAGTTTTGCTTTGGGACACCACTACCACCGCCAGGAGTTGGTGAAAGATTATGCTGCTTCTCTCTCTGATTCGCTGCAAGAGATGAATTTGTCGGGAATGCGGGTGGTTTTGGATTTGGCTTGGGGGGCGGCGGCTGGTTTGGCACCGGCGGTATTTGAGAAAATGGGGGCGGATGTTATCTGTTTGCACGACTCTCCTGATGGATCTCGCATTAATGTTAACTGCGGTTCTACTCATCTCGAAAGTTTGCAAGCGGCGGTTTTGGAACACAATGCCGATGTGGGATTTGCTTTTGATGGCGATGCCGATCGAGTTTTGGGTGTTGACAACAAAGGTCGATCGATTGACGGCGATTACATTCTTTATCTGTGGGGCCGGCAGTTGCGCGCCTCCGAACAGTTACCGTCCAATTTAATTATTTCTACTGTAATGGCTAACCTCGGCTTCGAGCGAGCTTGGGAAAAATTAGGAGGAAAACTAACTAGAACGAACGTGGGAGATCAGCACGTTCACGCTGAAATGCAGCGCACCGGTGCGATGTTGGGCGGCGAACAGTCGGGACACATTCTTTGTCCGCATTTCGGTATTAGTGGCGATGGTTTGCTGACAGCTTTGCACATAGCTTCGCTGGTGCGCCAATCCGGGGAATCTTTAGCGCAATTGGTCAGCGGCAGTTTCCAAACTTATCCGCAGTTGCTGGTAAATGTGCGGGTGGACGATCGGGAAAAACGCCTAAAATGGCACGAGTGCGAAATTTTGCAAGGGGCGATCGTCCGTGCTAAAACTGCAATGGGAGAACAGGGACGAATTTTGGTTCGCGCTTCTGGCACTGAACCGCTGATCCGAGTTATGGTAGAAGCTGCCAGCGCCGAATTGGCTAATTTCTGGACTGATAATTTGGTGTTGGCAGTTCAGAAATACCAGGCTCTTTGATCTGAAGGAAGAAGGAAGAAGGAAGAAGGAAGAAGTCCGAGGGAAGAAGTCCGAGGGAAGAAGGAAGAAGGAAGAAGGAAGAGGGAAAATTATAGAGATTCAGTCTCTTGGTTTAAAACTAATTTCCGATCCTGCTTTGATATTCCTTCTTCCTTCTTCCTTATTCTTCAAATCTCAAATCTCAAATTCAATACTTTGGTGGCAAGTGCCATGATGATTTCTGTTGTGATACCTACCTACAATCGCGAGCAACCCCTGCGAGAGACACTGGCTGATGCGATTCGGCAAAATTACGATAATTTTGAAGTGCTGGTAATCGATCAAACTCGCACCCATGAATTGGAAACTCAAGTTTATTTGAACGAATTGGCAAATGCGGGAAAAATTAGGTGGTTTCGGGTAGATTGGGCGAGTTTACCAGGTGCTCGAAATTATGCAGTGCGGCGCGCTGTTGGAGAAGTTATTTTATTTATTGATGATGATGTACAATTGCCAGATGGTTTTTTGGCGGCTCACGCTGGCAATTATTTAGAAAAACCTGATGTGGGATGTGTGGCGGGCAGGGTTTTTGACAGAATGAAACTGGATAATTCTATCAGCGGTTTGGCGATCGAATATTTGCCTCCAGAAGCGATGGATGCAGGCGTTGGTTGGTATTTTATCGATTTGGTGCATACGGTACAACCGCAGCAGGTGATCTCGGCTAGAGGCTGCAATATGTCGTTTCGCAGGCGGATTTTTGCTGAGTGGGGTTTGACTTTTGATGAGCGGTTTGCGGGGAGTGCTGTGCGAGAGGAGTCGGATTTTTGTTTGAGATTGCGATCGACTAACATGAAAATTTGGTACGATCCCGATGCCTGTTTAGTTCACTTAGGGGAGGAGAGCGGCGGATGTCATGATGTCAGTACGCGATCGATCGAATATCAAATCACATTTTATCACAACCACTTCCTCATGGGATTGAAAAATTTAACAGCCTTTCAATGCCTGCAATTTTTCGCCAAACTCTTTGACTGCCAAGTTTTGGGAAATCCGCCTTGCCATAAAAGCCGATCGCCTATTAAAATATTCCTGAGACTTACTTTTTATCTCCTCGGCTTGATTAGCGCCATCAAGACATTAATTCAGTCCCTCTGGAACGACGGACAAATTTACACGCATCAAGACAAAAAAGCTTAATTATCTCATTGCGAATGCAGCGCAGTGAAGCAATCGCAGAGGCTGCAGGTAGCACGATCCTTCTCAATCAATAACCAACATAAATTTTAAACACCTATTCTTCCCTCTTCCTGATGACGTTGTACGCAAAGCAGTTGTCAGTTGTCAGTTGTCAGTTGCCAGTTGTTACTAATAACAAATAACAAATGACTAATGACTAATGACTAATGACTTCTTCCTTCTTCCTTCTTCCTTCTTCCCTCTGACTTCTTCCCTCTGACTTCTTCCCTCTTCCCTCGGACTTCTTCCTTCTTCCTTCTTCCTTCTTCCCTCGGACTTCTTCCTTCTTCCTTCTTCCAAAAAATGAGAATTCTGGTCGCCAGTCACACATATATAGTTGACATTAATCGCGAAAAGTTTAAAATATTAGCCAACCTAGAACCCGATATTGAAGTAACAGTTATAGTACCGCGACGCTGGAAACCTGGAGGCGTACAAAATAAAATCATCACAACCGGATTCTGTCAACAAGGTTCATTTAAAGTAGTTCCCGTCTCAAATTACAGCCAAAACAATCAAGGATTACTAACATTTGGCCCCGATTTAATTAAAATATTACAAGAATTTAGACCGCAGATTATCCAAGTCGAACAAGGTTCAAAGTCCCTAGCCTGCGCTCAGCTAATCTTCCTGAATAAATTGCTAAAATTGCAAGCAAAAAATATATTATTTACCTGGTGGAATCTGCCTTATAAATTGAAGTGGCCCGTTTCAGCCTTAGAAAATTACAATCTCAATCACACCGACGGAATTATTGCAGGGAACCTAGACGGAGCGAAAATTTTGCGCGATCGGGGCTATCAAGGTGCGGTGAAAGTAATGCCGCAACTCGGAGTAGATGAAACTTTATTTCTACCGACTGCTAAAAACGCTGATTTATCCAAAGAATTAGGCATTGAACCGACAGATTTTGTGGTAGGATTTGTCGGTAGATTTGTTGAAGAAAAAGGATTGTTGACTTTGGCTGAAGCCTTGGCAGGGTTGAAAAAAGACTCTTGGAAGTGGCTGTTAGTAGGACAAGGAAAATTGCAGGCGCATATCGCAGAAAAATCTAGAGAATGGGGAATCAGCGATCGCATAATCTGGGTAGAAAGCGTTTCTCACGAAAGAATCCCCCCCTATATTAACTTAATGAACTGTTTGGTATTGCCATCGCAAACGAGCTATAAATTCAAAACTTTAACTACTGTGGGTTGGAAAGAACAATTCGGCCATGTTTTAATTGAAGCGATGGCTTGTAAAATTCCCGTTATCGGTTCCGATTGCGGGGAAATTCCCCATGTCATCGGATCTGCGGGGTTAGTCTTCCCGGAGGGAAATGCGGGGATTTTGCGAGATTGTTTGCAGCAATTGATGGAGCGGCGGGAGTTTGCTGCTGATTTGGGCGATCGGGGTTATCATAGAGCGATGAGCCATTATACAAATAAAGCCTTAGCTGAACAGTTATTAGATTTTTACAAAGAATTTTGATGGCGATCGTAACTTTTAAGCAAATCCACCTAATTAAACGTAAAATACAGATCGAGTCGCGCTGAAGCTAGATGTATATGTATTATTCCTGCTATAGCAATGATAACTCAAGCCTTCTTCCTTTTTCCTTCTTCCTTTTTCCTTCTTCCTTTTTCCTTCTTCCTTTTTCCTTCTTCCTTCTTCCTTCTTCCTTCTAATTAGCAGTATAATATGATTGTCAAATAAAAACTGTGGTAAATGTCTATTCCTTCCGACATACGACCTTTGGTTAACGAACTCTACCAGGTACTGAACGATACCGAGCGCCAAGCAACCCAGGGACTTTTTGCACTTAGAACAGCAATGTCTCTGTTTCCTGAAAATGAAATACTGATGCAATACTTTTCTTCGATCAGTAATTTTCAATTCTGCGTAGCAGGTACTCGCTTACAAGCAGAGAACATTGTGAGCAATATATTGCTGGCTGGTGTTCCCGACGAAGATGTTCAAAAAGCCGGAGATTATTTAGCAGCCTTGCTACATATGGCTCCAGAAGTTAAAATTATGATCGAACAAGTAATTGAAAAACTAGAGGCATTGCCATGAAAAAATTACCCGATGAAAGCCTACTCCTAGAAATTCTTGAAATTGTCAAAGCCACTGAAGCCAAAGCCAGTGAAATGTATGAATTTTCTAAGCAAATATCTCACAATACCCAAATAAAAGCAACAAAGAGAGAGGAAGCTCAACAGCTACATGGCCAGCCTTTTCCAGATAATTAAATTTGTCATTGGAGAGGTTGGTATGTTGATTTAAAAAACGATCCTCCATGCGAATCCTTCAAATTATTCCCTCAATTTCCCTCGTCTACGGCGGCCCGAGTCAAATGGTATTGGAACTTTCTGCCGCCCTAGCTTCCCAAGGCGTTGATGTCACAATTATCACCACAGATTCTAATGGAGATATCGGTCAATCTCCCTTAGATGTGCCCTTAAATCAACCAATGAAGCAAAACGGTTATCAGATTATTTATTTCCGCTGTTATCCGTTTAGTAGATATAAGTTTTCACTCTCGTTATTGCAGTGGTTTAATCAAAATTTAAGGCAATTTGACCTCGCCCACATTCACGCTTTGTTCTCGCCAGTAACTACTTTTGCTGCTAGAATTGCTAGAAATCGCCAGTTACCGTATATTATTCGTCCCTGCGGTATGCTCGATCCAGCAGATTTGGAGAAAAAAAAGTGCTTAAAACAGATTTATGCTGCACTTTTAGAACGTCCTAATTTAGCAAGTGCTGCTGCGATTCATTTCACTAGCAAGCGAGAAGCTACAATCTCAGAAAGATTTGGTTTGACCGGGCCAAGTGAGATAGCTATGTCACAAGATTTTATGTTACCAAATAAGACAAATAATATCGCTATTTCACAAAATTGTTTTCCACAAGATTTGGTGATTCCCTTGGGGGTGAAAGCAGCTTTTTATTCTAATTTATTGCGAAGTATTCAAGTACCAATCGTATTATTCATGTCGCGAATCGAACCCAAAAAAGGATTAGATTTGCTGATTCCTGCTCTAGAAAGTATTTTAGCGGACGGCATAAAGTTTAATTTTATTTTAGCAGGTTCCAATCCCCAAGATGCTAATTACGAAACAAAAATTAAACAACAAATACAAAATTCAAGTTTAGGAAAATTTACCACAATCACGGGTTTTGTTAGCGGTGATGCCAAAGTTGCACTGTTGAGAAAGGCTGACTTATTTGTGTTACCTTCTTATTACGAAAACTTTGGCATTGCTGTTGCAGAAGCGATGGCTGCTGGTGTACCTGTGGCTATTTCCGATCGCGTACAGATTTCCGAAGACATTGAGCAAGCAGAGGCGGGCTGGGTTGCTCCTTTGGATGTAGGGGCGATCGCCAATTCAATTAAATCAGCACTTCTGAACCCACAGGAGCGCCAGCGCAGGGGATTAAATGGCAGGGAGTATGCCGAAAAGTATTATAACTGGGAACATCTCGCCCGACAAACCATCGATGCTTACCAGCACATTTTGTCATCTATAGAATAAGGAAGTTCGGCAACGAGCAATGTACGGGATGTAACGGATGTAACGGATGTAACGGATGTAACGGATGTAAGTCCGTTGGAAGAAGGAAGTTCGGCAACGAGCAATGTACGGGATGTAACGGATGTAACGGATGTAAGTCCGTTGGAAGAAGGAAGTTCGGCAACGAGCAATGTACGGGATGTAACGGATGTAACGGATGTAAGTCCGTTGGAAGAAGGAAGAAGGAAGAAGGAAGAAGCAATAAAATCAATCGTTTTAGCCATTAACAGCGTCCTAAGCGTCTTGGCGGTTGCTATATTAACTAATGCAACAGATGTTTACCTTTTACTTCTTCTCCTGCTGCGAGTTCTGGTGCTGCTGCTATCAGAATCTATTGGCGAGATTTTGGGCTTGCTGCTATTGCTGTCAATCTGAGTCGAGTTAGAGTTGGAAGGAGCGATCGCAGATTTTCTTCTAATTATAATCGGAACATTAACAGATCCACCGCAGCGCCGGCCCAAGGAGTCGATATTCCTTCGATAATCGCAGATTACAGCCGGTGCAGTCGGTACTTGACACTCATTAATCATGCTTTTTGCTAATTGGTAATTCTTGCCGTCTCCCTGCTTAGAAAAAAGTTCGCCCGCTCGATCGAAATCTGCTACGGCTTGCGATTTTGTTCCCAGCATACAGCGAATAGCGCCTCGTTCCAAATAAGCCAAACCATAATCAGGATTGACGCGAATAGCTTGTTCGTAATTCCCGATCGCCTGTTGGTTATTTCCCAATTCATAATATGCTTGACCTCGACCAAAATAAGCTTCTGCCAGGTTAGGATTGAATTGCAGCGCTCGATCGTAATTGTAAATTGCCTGCTGCTTGTTTCCCTGTTGTGAACTCGCAATTCCCAATCCGAGATAAGCTTGGGGTATGTTGGCATTCAGCCCTAAAGCTTGAGTAAAATTGGCGATCGCCCCAGGAACATCTCCCTTTTGAATTTTTAAAGAACCTTGGTTGCTGAAGTTGGTGGCTTTTTGAGCAATCGCCAGTCTTTGACTGATAACAGCGAGATTTTTTCGGTAATTAGATAACTTATTTTGAGCTAAATTATAGATAGGTGTACGCGATTCTATCCCTTCTAAAAGCCCGATCGCCTGTTGCCATTTACCCTGCGACTGATGCCAAACTTCGATTGGATGAGGCGGTTTTTGCACGAGCACGGCAGCTTCCAGCGCCAACTTTTGAGCTTTTTCTAGACTTTCTGCAGCCTGTAAATTTTGCTCGACAGCAACCAAATTCGGGCCTAACGTCAGCAAATCAATTCTCGCCTGTGGATATCCCAAGCCGGGGAAGTTAGGAATTTTTTCTAAATTCGCGATCGTTTCTTTAAGTCGTTTATCGAAACTTCTGAGTAGGTTGATATCGGTTGCTTGCGCTGCATTCTGCGTTTCAACGGTTAGTATTTTTGATTGCTTCAGCGTTTCATTTCCCGATCGCATAAAGGCGAGCGCTACTGCACCAGTCCCCAGCACCAAAACGCCTAAACTTGCCGCTAAAGCTAGCGGTAGTTTGCGGTTTCGGGAATTAACTTGATGGTTAATTTGCGATCGCGGCGGGCTTTCCGTCTCCCCGGAAGCTGCCGCTTCTGACTCCACTTCCAACTCCCAAGCCGGCAACTGTAAATCATCGGCTGCCATTTCCGCTGCCAACTCGTTAGTAATTGGAGCAGTATTATTGCTATTTTTGCTACAATACTTGTCAACAAAACTCTGCAATCCTGCCTGATATCCTTGTCCTACCGCCTGAAATCTCCAATCTCCATTCTTTCTGTACAAGCGCCCGAATTCTACAGCAGTCTCTGGCAAAAAATTCTCTTTTAATTTGTACCGAGCAAGTTCGGTTCCCGTATCCACATTGCAAATTTTGATAAAAGCATTTGTGATATTACTAAAATCTGCGTTAATTTTATCTGCTTCGTGAATGGTAACAGCAAAAGTTATTTCCTCAATTTCAGGATTAACTTTTTCTAATATCAAGCCGTAAATAGTCTTGTTTTTTTGACCTGGGTTGTTTTTTGCAGGAATCGATTGCAGTAGCGAACCGTCACAGGATTGCAGATTATTGTAAAATATAAAATATTTATCGTTAGGTACTTTGCCGTCAGAACCTAGCATAAAAGCAGAAACATCTATCTCGTAATTTTGTCCAGTCTCAGTTAATTGCCAACCGAGGGCGATCGCCATTTTTTTTAAATCCGGCGCTGCTTGAGATATGTTAAATCTTTCACCCTTACTTAATTGGATTGCCATTTGCTTATTTGTAAAACAAAAAATTTTATATGGCTCATCTTAATAGAAAGTGACATCATAACTCTTGATTTGTAATATAATTTAATGATTAGCCTTCGATCGCAGGCTAGATTCAAAATGTATCAGTTTGCGATCGCACTCATATTGTTTGACGCGCTACTTATAGAAGTAAGATGCCCGCAGAGCGAATTTAGCTGCAATACTTGTCAACAAAACTCTGCAATCCTGCCTGATATCCTGCCCCTACCGCCTGAAATCTCCAATCTCCATTCTTTCTATACAAACGTCCAAATTCTACGGCAGTCTCGCGCGAAAAATTCTCTTTTAATTCATATCTAACAAGTTCGATTCCTGTATCTAAATTTACAATTTTGATAAAAGCATTTTTGATATTACTAAAGTTGCCCTTAATTCGATCGGCTTCGTGAATGGTGACTGCAAAAGTCATTTCTTCAATTTCAGGATTAACTCTTTTTAAGATAACGCCGTAAATAGTTTTATTCTCTTTATTTGGGTTGTTTTGGTCGGGAATAAATTGCAGTACCGAACTGTCACAGGATACCAGATTATTGTAAAATATAAAATATTTCTCGTTGGGTACTTTGCCGTCAGAACCTAGCATAAACCCTGACACATCTATCTCGTAGTTTTGTCCTGCCTCAGTTAATTGCCAACCGAGGGCGATCGCCATTTTTTTCAAATCCGGCGCTTCTTGAGAGATATTAAATCTTTCACCCTTACTTAATTGCATTGCCATCTGCTTATTGGTAAATGATAAAACTTTATATTGTTCATTTTATCTTAAAATGACATCACGATTTATGACTTTTATTAAAATTTAATATTTGGCGCTTGATAGCGGGATCGATTAAAAATACGTGCTTGCTGTCTAGGAATTTATTGAAACTTACTTAGATATAATTACGCAAGTAAAAACCGGGCTTTGTGAAAAACCCGGTTTTGAGAATTGAACTTAATTTAATCCTAATTTTGAGCATTTTCAGAACTAGGTGGCAGGGTGACAAAATTACCGAAAGCTGCAACGGTTGGATAGGTTTTTTTGCCCACTTGAGTTTTGTAAATGCTGACAACGCCTAAGTTCTGACGTTCCGTTGTATTGTCGAGCAAGTGTTCGATCGAACTCCGTTGCGAAGTTAGCAAATTTTTGCAACTGCCGATCAACGCCTCTGCAACGGAGCTCAACGCTTGAGGCACGCGAGAATCCTTACACACAGTGTTTTCCAACTCGGTTTGGAGTACGCCGGAGGCATAAGTTAAATATTTGTCTCTAGGAGGATTTGTAAATGCCATACCGGCGGCTAACACGGTTAGGGCGATCGCCACTTTTCCGACATTACCGAAAAAATTAGAAGTTGGTTTGTGAGTATTCATTGGTTTATCAATAATCATTTTTTTCTGAGCTCCATTGAGTTATAAGCTTCTCTAAATTTAAACTACACGTTCTCAGAAACAAATTTCAGAAAAAATAGGACAGTTTGTAGATTGGAGATTAGTTGCGAGTGCCTCCCGATCGCGATCGGGAGGCTCCCACTCAAATATAATTTGGATCTAGCCCGATGGGATATCCGCAGTTTAACTTCCTTCTACTCTACTTTCTCGCCCAAATCCGGTAAATTTTCAATTAGGCTCTTGTAGGCTCTTGTAGCGTACCCATTGTGTACCAATCGGTAAATCGGTACACAATGCGCCGTGGAACACCCCGTCAACCGGTGCTTGCTAAGCACACCCTACGCAAACAGTGGTTGAGGGCGCGAATAATCGCGGCAAGGTGCGCCCGCACGCCCTAGATTTAGTTTCGCTTTGATTTTTGTCGATCGATCTCCCGCTGCAATTCTTCAATCTGACGGCGCAAAGCCTCCGTCTCGCTGTTAGGCGCTTGGGACTTCACATCAACCGCACCCTCAGCCACAGCCCGCTTGTAGTTTCCCAGCTTGATTTGGCGGTATTCCTCAGAAGCGGCCCAGTCTCGCAAATACCGCAGGCGTTCCACCGGGAAAGGGTGACTCAGCATCACGCCTTGACCGCCGTTGTACAGTAAAAATTTATACACTTGGTTGAGATTGTCGCGATCGAGCTCTTGATAATTGTCAGACTGGCGGATAAATTCTTGCAAACTGCATTGGTCAGCATATTTACTGCTAACTCCCGCAAGTTTCATCATCGTCTTCATCACACTATTCAAATCATCAGTTACTAACAAAGCCGCCCGATCCGCCGACAATTCCGCCTTGCGCCGCCACTCATAAAAAGCGTAAATTAAACCGCTGCCGACCATATTTCCCAGCCCGAAAGTCATCTCACCAATAGTCGATGCGACGCTCATCGCCCACATCGCCATTTGATTTAAAATTGGATGGCCGCATTTAATGTGTCCCAACTCGTGAGCCAGCACTGCCTTGATTTGGGCCTCGTCCAACAAGTCTAAAAGACCAGTATTTAACACTATGTAAGGCTGGTTTTTTCCTAGGGCGTAGCTGTTAACGGCGGGATTTTGAGAAACAAACAAACCCGGTTCTGGAAAAACATCTAAATCCTGCACGCACTCCCGAAATATGTGATAAATGCTGGCATACTGGCGCGGCCCGACTTGAATGCTATTTCCCATTAAGTAAACGAATTGCGGTCGTTCGTAGATAAATTCTACAAATTTGCTGGCAATTAAGTCAAATCCAGGTACGCTGCGTAACGCTTCTTCGGCTTGGCGATCGAGGGGATGCTGAAATGCTTCGCTAGAAATTCCAGTATAAGTAGGCATGGTTGTTGCAAAAATTACATTTAAGAGCTCGGGATTGCCGGTCGCGGAGGTGGTAGCTGACGACCGACTTATCAATATTATCGCGACAAATATTGAACTGTTCATCAGTCCTGGACGCACTGCGACAAAGAAACCGGGTTTTTTACCGAATTTACGGTGTGTAACGAAAGTATTGCGTAAAAAAACCCGGTTTCTGGGCTCCCCTGTAAGTCCTGTAGAAATTAGCGTTAAAATTGTGATTCTGCTACAGGTGCGATCGACCAAGATCTTTCGCGGTCTGTGAATCAAAAATAAAAACGTGAAATAATGGCTATCCTCCAACTCGAAAACGGTACAACCTACAATCAATTAAGCGATATTGCGCGCGAACTCGCGCCTTTAAACATTCAACTCAACCGCTGGCCCGTGGGTGACAGCGCTGAAATTCTGGAATTGCTAGCGAAAGATGCTCTTGACGACAATCAAAAAGAGCAAATCCTGCAAGCCCTCGACGGCTACTTTCAACAGTTGTCGGAAACCGCAGGCTATCAAGAGCGCGACTTAATCGTACTGCACCCAGACATTCCCAACATCGACACCATGCTGTCGAAATTCAACAAGTGCCACATCCACGCTGACGATGAAGTGCGTTATATCGTTGCAGGCGAGGGCATTTTTGGCTTCGTGCGGCCCGACGGTAGCCAAGTGGAACTCACAGTGCAGCCAGAAGAATTTATCAACGTGCCGGCGAATACAGAACACTGGTTTTATTTGACTGCGGCCCGGAAAATTAAAGCAGTGCGCTATTTTACCACCACAGAAGGCTGGACGCCGGAATACACGGATACGGAAATTCGATCGGGCTTAGCCATCGTTTAAACAGAGTTGACAGTTGACGGTTGACGGCTATCCTCAAATCATCTAAAAATCATCAAATCCAGCCTCAAACTTTGTGGTTTTCTCGCAAAATACTCAAAGCAACCGCCTCCGCTACCTTAATTCCATCAATCCCCGCCGACAGAATTCCACCCGCATATCCCGCACCTTCCCCAGCAGGATAAAGGCCTTCTGTATTCAAACTCTGATAATCTTCCCTGCGCTTAATCCGAATCGGCGAAGAAGTGCGCGTTTCCACCCCAGTTAAAACCGCATCATCCATCGCAAATCCTTTGATCTGTTTGTCAAAAGCCGGAAGTGCTTCGCGGATAGCTGCGATCGCAAAATCCGGCAAACTTTCGCTCAAATCAGTCATCACAACTCCCGGCGTATAAGATGGCTGCACGGCTCCTAGCGCCGTCGAAGGGCGATTCGCTAAAAAATCTCCTACAAGCTGCCCAGGGGCGCTGTAAGTACCTCCTCCTAACTCAAATGCCCGTTCTTCTAGGCGACGCTGAAATTCAATTCCCGCCAAGGGATGACCGGGATAATCTTCCGGCGTGATACCCACGACAATCCCGCTGTTAGCATTGCGTTCGTTGCGAGAATATTGACTCATTCCGTTAGTGACAAGTCGCCCCGGTTCCGACGCAGCCGCCACTACCAAACCACCGGGACACATACAGAAACTGTAAACAGAACGGCCATTTTGGCAATGGTGCACCAGTTTGTAATCGGCGGCGCCCAAAAGTTTGTGGGCCGCGCGATCGCCAAAACGACAGCGATCGATTAACTGCTGCGGATGTTCCACCCGAAAACCAATAGAAAAAGGTTTAGCCTCGATATAAACCCCGCGCGAAAACAACATTTCAAAAGTATCGCGGGCGCTGTGTCCCACCGCCAAAACTATATAATTACTAGCAATATATTCTCCGCTGGCTGTGGTAATTCCCTGCACTTTGCCATTTTCGATATGGATATCTTCTACACGAGTTTGAAAACGAATTTCTCCGCCTAACGATTCAATTTTTGCCCGCATACTTTGGACAATTCCTACGAGTTTAAACGTGCCAATATGCGGTTTGTTAATATATAATATTTCCGGTGAAGCTCCAGCATTGACAAGTTCCGTCAGTACCTTCCGCCCGTAATGCTGAGGATCTTTAACTTGGCTGTAGAGTTTGCCGTCGGAAAAAGTACCCGCGCCACCTTCGCCAAACTGAGCGTTAGATTCTGGGTTGAATTCTGCTTTTTTCTTCCAAAATCCAAAGGTGTCAGCGGTGCGATCGCGCACTGCTTTGCCGCGTTCTAAAAGGATGGGGCGAAATCCCATTTGTGCCAGCATCAGCCCTGCAAAGATACCGCAGGGCCCCGTACCAATCACAATGGGCTGAATCGTCAAATTGCTGGGGGCTTGCGCTACATAGCGATAACTCGTGTCTGGTGTTACCATCACATGAGGATCTTTTTTGAAGCGTTGGAGAAGTTGCTTTTCCTGCGTCGTCTCTACATCCACAATATAGACAAGGAGGATTTCTGCTTTTTTGCGAGCATCGTAGCTGCGCTTAAAAATGCTATAGCTGAGCAATTCTTCGGGGAGAATTTGCAGCTTTTTGACTATGGCGCTGGCGATCGCATCTTCAGGATGATCTAAGGGAAGTTTGATTTCGGTTATTCGTAACATATAGTAGTTGTCAGTTGTCAGTTGTCAGTTGTCAGTTGAATAAAATCAGTCGAATAAAAGTATTTAGGAATTATGCACGGGTAGCTAAAAAGCGTTTTTTTCTTCCAAAACCCGGTTATGAGAGTCGGAGTGCGATCGCGAAGTTTATTATAACTATTTGACTTGAGATAATTGCAGAAGCGTTATAATAAACAAAAAATTAAGTTTTGTAAACACCCTTGACTGCAACATTCACAACCAAAAACAGCCGAACCTGGCACGCTCTCAACCCCCTGTGGGAAGGAGCACAAGACGCTGTACAGAAGGGTTTACCCCACACCAAGCTCGCGCCGGCATGGCAAATACTGCTCCTGGGCGACGGTTCCCCCACCCGTCACCTGCAACTGCTGACAGGGGAACCCACAGAAGTAGACGTAATCGATATGTCCTTGGTGGGTGACGATGCAGACGGCGCACCCCAGCAAATTGTCGCGGTGCCCGGGCCCCGCCTCCGCCGCCAAGTGTGGCTGCGAACAGCTTCGGGACAGCGCCTCGCCTACGCGACTTCCTGGTGGGAAGCGAGTCACGTAGACCAATATTTACACAATAAATCTTTACCCATTTGGGCTAGTTTAGCGCGGCTGCGAACAGAATTGTATCGCGACGTGCAAGGCATTTATCTAGGTGATTCGGCGATTTTAGAGTCGGCTTTTGAACAGTCGGGGCCTTTTTGGGGACGACACTATTTGTTTTGGCATCACGGTAAGCCGCTGACGCTGATTTATGAGGTGTTTTCACCTTATTTAACTAAGTATTTGGGGCCGATGCACTTGGATGTTGATTCATAAAATGCGATCGCTCTTCGAGAACCCTGTTAGATAAAATATCGGAATTATCGATCTCTCTGTTCTCTTCCTCTGCGTTCTCTGCGTCCTCTGTGGTTTAATCCTTCAGATTCATAGTTGTTTGCCGAAATTTCACTCGCAAACCGTCGCGCGGGTGCGGAGTCGGTACTCGGATTAAATTCAAATCTTGATCCGGTAACAACTCCCATTCGCACTCGCGAACCATCCTCGCCGCAAACAATTTCATCTCTAACCGGGCGAACTCTTTTCCCAAACATTCCCGCAAACCGCCGCCAAAGGGCACGTAGCTGAAAGGTTTGGCATTTGTCGATCGATCGCCCGTAAATCGATCGGGATCGAAGCGATCGGGTTCGGGATAAACTGCGCTATCCTGATGCGTCTGATTAATTTCATACAAAACGCTCCAACCCTTGGGAATTTCGTAGCCGCCGAACGAGCACGCCTTAATTACCTGCCGAAAACCGCCTCCCACCGGCGGCACCAACCGCAGGACTTCTCGCATCACCTGCTCTAAATAAGTCATTTGTTTGAGTTGTTCCAAAGTTAGCGGTTCAGTTGCAGGAAACTGCTGTTGTTCGGCGCGGATTTTTGCCATTACATCGGGGTTTTGAGCCACGAGAAGACAAAAAGAGGCGATCGCCGAAGTCAGAGTTTCGTGTCCCGCAAACAACAGCAGCAGCACTTGATCTTTCAACTCCTCCAAACTCAGAGAATTGCCCTCATCATCGCGAGCACAAATCAGCAAACCCAAAGCATCATTACCGCCGGGGGTTCCTTGCTGTCTGTCACGAATAATATTTTCTAGTTCAGCTAACAGCAACTTTCTGCCATTTTTAGCTTTGCCAAACCGAGTAAGCGGCAAATCCAAAGGAATAGAAAATAAACCATCCGAGAAAATCTCAAAATAATGTCCTAGCGCAGTATCCGAACCATTGTCAATTCCAACTAGCAGCTTGCAAGCAACATCAAAAGTATAATTTCTCAGTTCGGGATACCACGCAAACTCGCTCATTTGCGTCCACCTTTGCAAGTAGCGCCCCGTAATATCTTCCATCCCGCCGATGTAGCCCGCCAGAGCTCGCGGTTGAAATGCTTGATATAGCAGCTTGCGTCGATTTTGGTGTTCCGAACCCGTTTGCAGCGCCAAGGAAAGCGGCCCTAACAGCGCTTTGGTGCTGGGAGGCCAACTCACCACAAAATACTGGTTTTCATGGCTTAAAACAAACAAATTCGCCTCCTGGCCGCACACAAACACGGTAGGTTGTCCGAATATGCTGGTTTTGAAAATTGGCCCGTACTGTTGGTGGCGTTTTTTTGCAAACTGAGAATCTTTCAAAAAGTTGAGAGTATCGCCAATTAGCGGTAAACCTAAACTGCCTGGAGGTAATGCCATTTTAGATTTTAGATTTTAGATTTTAGATTGTTAAGATTGTATCAAATTCTGACTCAATGGGTCAAATAACCTTTATAGGTTTGATAGTTCGGACTTTAGTCCGTAAAAATCAGGATTTTAGTTTTTTGACTTTTATAATGGCAGCATCTGGGGCTTAGAAAAAAGCATTTTTTATTGAGCGTGTTCCGATCGCGTGCTGTACAGTGAATCAGAGCGGAGATAGCACTATTAAGGATCGAAAACTTAATAACTTAAACACCTCCTAAAGTCCTCTCTCTTGTAACTTGCCAGATAAAAGGAGGCTCTTCCTCGCCTATCTGCACTACCAGGTAGAGCCTGGTAATGAGCAATCGCTTAAATGCCCAATGCCCTTCGGCCCCATCCCTCCGCAACGCTAGAGCCCTTCGGCCCCATCCCTCCGCAACGCTAGAGCCCAATCCCTCCGCAACGCTAGAGCCCTTCGGCCCAATAGCACCTCATTTTTCTGAGAAATGCTATATTTAATGTTCTATTCTTTTAATCGGAATCTCGATCGCAAATTCAGTACCTTTCCCGACCGCCGAAAAACAGTTGATTTTACCTTTGTGTTTTTCGACAATAATTGAATGGGAAATTGCTAAACCCATCCCCGTGCCCGAACCGATGGGTTTTGTAGTATAAAAAGGGTCGAATATCCGCTGCTTGACTTGATCGGCGATACCTGAACCGTTATCAGCAATTTTGATCGCAGCGCAATTACCTTCTACCCCTGTACGAATGCGGATAATTCCCGGATTTTCCGGCGGATATTGTAAAGCATCGATCGCGTTAGCGATAATATTCATAAACACCTGATTCAACAGTCCAGCGTAGCATTCCACCAGCGGCAATTCTCCATATTCTTTAATGACTTTAATGGCTGCGCGGTCTTGCTGAGCTTTCAGACGGTGTTCTAAAATCATTAATGTGCTGTCGATGCCATCGTGAATGTTAACATCTTTCATCTCAGCTTCATCGAGACGAGAGAAATTCCGCAAACTCCGCACGATATCCCGGATGCGAGTTGCTCCCACCTGCATCGAAGATAGCATTTTTGGTAAGTCGTCGAGCAAGAAATCCAGCTCTAACCGCTCTATTTCTTCCTGAAGATTGGGAGAAGGTTCTGGGTGTTCGTCTCGATACATTTGCAGCAGTTTGATTAGGTTTTCGGTATATTCTTCAGTGTAGGTTAGATTGCCGAAAATAAAGCTGACTGGGTTATTGATTTCGTGGGCAATGCCTGCTACCATCTGACCGAGACTGGACATTTTTTCGGCTTGGACGAGTTGAGTTTGAGCAAGCTTAAGTTCGCACAGAGTTGTTTCGAGTTGGGCAGTTTGTTCTTGCGCGATCCGGGCTGAATCGACGCTTTGAGTGTAGAGTTCTGCTTGATTAATGGCGATCGCCAATTGATTGCCCACCGCCACTAACAGTTCCACTTCCTCATCGCTCCAATACCGCACTCCGCTAGATGAAGTGCAGCCAATGAGCCCAATTTTACCTGCAGATGTTTGAACCGGAATGTTCAGCAGAGAGTGGAATCCTATATTAGTGAAATACTCCCGCTCTACTGGATCGGTAACAGTCTCAAAATCATCGATCCGAATTATTTCCAACTTAGCAATTCGCTCCGCATGAGAACCAGTTGCACTAATAGAAAATACACCTAAAAGCGAAGAAAGATTGGCATTTCTTGCTTCATACTCCACCTCCCAAACTGGTGGATATACCTCTGCATTGTACCAAACAAACACGCAGCTATCGAGTCGTAGCAAGTCGCGAATCTGCTGCACTGTTGTTGCCAAAATAGTATCTAAATTCAACGATTTTCGGATATTGCTAGCTAGTTGGTTCAGCAATATTTCCTGCTCTGCTAATTTGCGAAATCTCGCTTCCGACTCTTGCAACTGTCTTTGAGATTCTTTTTGTTGTGTAACATCCAAACCTAAACCTATCAACCCGATCGCCCTGCCATAATCATCTTTTACCTGAGTTTTAATTGTCTCCAATTGGTGATAATCGCCGTCAGCCAACTGGAGCAATTCTTCAGAATAACAGGGAGTATCTTGGCTCCAGGCTTGCGCGTCAGATGCCATGCAGTTAGCAGATGCTTCTAATCCCAAAACTTCGGAATAGTGAGAGGCTGCCAAAAATTGATCTTCGGATACAGCCACATCTTCGCAGAAAGTTTTATTGACTAATAACATCCGC
Source organism: Tychonema sp. LEGE 07196 (assembly GCF_963890365.1). Lineage (NCBI taxonomy): Bacteria > Bacillati > Cyanobacteriota > Cyanophyceae > Oscillatoriales > Microcoleaceae > Tychonema > Tychonema sp. LEGE 07196. The sequence goes on from NZ_CAWPRX010000157.1 coordinate 37,516, forward strand.
CCGCTAGGATTTGCCATCCACACCCAGATCGGAGCGTTGTCAATAATTGTCCTCATAGTTTGCTTTTGGGCGGCGAGAGCCATTTCGGTTTGTTTGCGCTTGATTCCTAGGGCGATCGAATCAACACTTGATGCTAAAGCAATTAGTATTGATTCCTGCAACTCATGGCGAGCAAACATCACGATTACTCCCAGCAACTGATTGTCAACAATTAGCGGATATCCAGCAAAAGCTACCATTCCTTCTCGCGAGGCCCATTCTTTGTCACTGACTAGGGGATCTGTTTCCACAAAATTAGTGATGTGAGGTTTTCGCTCTCGGGCGATTAAACCAATCTTGAACTGGCCGACAGCAATGCGGCTGTGAGCGCCGTCAATATGAGTATACATCCCCCCGCTTGCTTGCAATTCCAAGACATCTCCCTGTTCGTTCAGCGTCCAAATCCGAGCAAACGCAGCATCTAAATGGCGCACAACTGCATCGGTGCATTTTTGCAAAGTTGCAGGTAAACTCTGGTTTTGAGTTAGAGCAATTCCAATATCTGCTGTGAATAAAGAAATTTTCAATTGTTCTGCTAAACTTTGTTCTGCTTTTTTGCGCTCTGTAACATCCGTAGCAGCACCGAGACGCTGCTTGATTTTTCCCGACTCGGTTCTGCTAAATATAATTTCGCGGCTGACGAACCAGTGCCAATTATTTTGTTTGTCGCGCACCCGATATTCGTATTCAACAACCTCGTCGTCGGGAGTATTTTTTAATTGCTGCAAATATTCGGGAAATTGAGCGAAATCTTCAGGGTGGATAATGGTCGGCAACAGATTGCGGCCCATTGTGGCAACTTCTTCGAGGCTATAGCCTAGAGTTTCAGCGAGTTCGCGGTTGCTGTAGACATTTCGATGCTCGATATCATCGTAAACATAGAGAATGTTTGGAGTTGCATTAGCAATGCGCTCGACAAAATGCTGACTCTCTTGCAGGGCTGCTTCTGCTTGTTTGCGATCCGTAATATCGATCGAATTACCAATTATGCGGTAGATGCTGCCAGAGGCATCGCGCAGCGGTGTCAGAGTGACGATATACCAACGTTCTGCGCCTTCGATCTCGGCGCTGGTTTCGTAAGCAATCGAGCTGCCGGCCCTCAAACAATCTACGTAACTTTGTCGAAAAATTGCTGCTATTGGCGGGGGAAAAATTTCTTCTGGGGTTTTGCCTTTGAAATCGGCACTCAAAATACCTGTAGACGCTTCTGCAGCAGCATTCCAGCCAGCGTAGCGAAACTCTCCTTCTGCGCCGACATCTATTACGAAAATAGCTTGATTAGAGCCGTTATAGATGCTGTTTAAAAATTCTTCTTGTTCGCGCAATTGGATTTCAGCTTTTTTTCGTTCTGTAATGTCGCTGGAACTGCCGACAACACGATAAATTTTGCCCGAGGCATCCCGCAGGGGAGTCAGATTTGTCATAAACCAGACTTCTATACCGTCAAAACTAGCGGGATATTCGCGGACAATCGAGCTGCCTTTTTCCAAACACTCGATGAAATTCTGCCGGAACATTCCTGCGGTAATTGGATCGAAAAGCTCTTGGGGAGTTTTGCCGCGCCCGAATTCGCTGCTGATGCCGCCGACTAATTCGGCTGCTAGGTTCCAGCCAACGTAGCGAAATTCTCCGTCTTCGCTGACATCTACTACGAAAATGCTGTAGTCTACGCCGTCATAAATGCTGCCCAAAAATTCTTTTTGCTGCTGTATTTCTTGTTCTATGATTTTGCTCTCTGTAATATCCGAGTGTATTCCCACCCACTGGCGAACGCTGCCGTCTGCGTTCAATAGGGGCACACCGCGCACGCTCATGTACCTGTACTCGCCGTCGTGCCGCAGCAAGCGGTGTTCTATTGCGAATAAGATGCAGTTGGCAACTGCATCAGACCACATCGTGGCAGTATATTCTCTGTCGTCTGGATGGACACGATCGAGCCACCCCCAGCCTTTAAGTTCGTGGTAAGTCGCTCCGGTGAATGCACTCAATCCTGTTTGTTCGCCGATAACTTCGCCGACGGCTGTAGTATCCCAAACAATTTGGGATGTGGCTTCAATTAAGCAGCGGTAGCGTTCCTCGCTTTCTTGCAGGGCTTGTTCTGCTTGTTTGCGATCGCTAATATCGCGAGCAACTCCGACTACACCGATGATGTTTCCGAGTCGATCGCGCAAAGGACTTTTGGTAGAGAGAAATGTTCGGATGTTACCATCGCTATCTTTTCCTGCTTCCTCGATCGTTTCCTCAATCCCAGATTGCCGCACCCGGCGGTCATTTTCCTCCTGCATATCTGCAATATCCGGCGGAAATAATTCTGCATCTTTTTTGCCAATAATTTCCGATTTTGGCAAGCCAATAATGGCTGCAGCCTGAGAATTTACCAATAGGTGGCGGCCATGAATATCTTTGACAAAAATGCTGTCACCTGTACTTTCGATGACGCTTTCCAAGAGGATGTTTTTTTCTAGTAGCGCGGCTTCTATTTCTTTGCGATCGCTGATGTCGCGAGATATGCCCACAACGCCGATAAATTTTCCTTCCGAGTCACGCCAAGGGTATTTTGCTGTGAGAAACGTTCGCACAACTCCGTTTTTTGGTATATCTTCTTCATAAGTAAAACATTCTCCCGTAGCAGTCACTCTGCGGTCTCCTTCGATAACTTGAGCGGCTATTTCAGGAGGAAATAATGCTGAATCGTCTTTGCCTATAATGGTCTCGATCGGTTTTTCTAAAAATTGAGCTAGTGCAGAATTAGCGATCGCGTACCGGCCTTCAAGATCCTTGACAAAAATCAGATCCGGTGTGCTTTCTATCACGGAACGCAAGATAGAATTGCTGTGTTGGAGAGACTCTTGGGCTTGTTTGCGATCGGTAACGTCGCGGCCGATCGCGTACATCAATTCTTCCTCGCAGAAAGGGCTAACAGTCCAGGCTACCCACTTGTAAGAGCCGTTGCGGCAGCGCCAGCGATTTTCAAATCCAACGCTACTGTTTCCCGCAGCAATGCTTTCAGCTTCTTTGAGAGTAGCTTGGCGATCGTCTGGATGTACGAATTCAATGAAGAGTTGGCCAACAATTTCGGCTGGGGAATAGCCGAGGATTTTTTCTGCTGCTGGGTTGATGCGTTTGAAATAACCGTCAAAACCAATGACGCACAGCATATCTGGCGAGAGACTAAAAAAGCGATCGCCCTCGTCGGTTTTGCCCGATTGGCGATCGTTTTTCTTAGCAGCAGAGGCGTTCCATTCCGCCGCAGCAGCCAGCAGGACAATATTTGTGATTGCCAAAAATGCCAGGGCGATCGGGCGATCGTGCAAACCACTGGCACCGCTTGCTACCAGCCACCAGTTTAGTAGCAGCAGTACGACTATCAAAACTGAGAATTGGCTGCTGCGGGCGATCGTCTCTAAGCTGATGTTTTTTTTATACAGCATTCGGGATTTGGTTTTTTGTTTTCTGTTGACTTCTGCAGCCGTGATTTCTCTCAACCGCATTTGCAGAAAGTGCAACAATTTATTATTTCTTTTTTTGATATGAACTGAATCTGTCATTTCTTCACTCCAAAATCAAGAGGAATATTGGCTGTTGAAAAGTTACAATAAAAATGTTTAAATAGTGTAAAATATTTTAAATTTGCGAATTTTAGTATTGTAAGTATTACCTAAATCTCAGTATTTCCACAAGCGAATTAAGTATATTTACGCAATTAGCAGTGATTTTTAATAGCTAACGCACCTATTTTATCTTTTTTTTTCAACAGGCTTAGAGGGTCTATTTCTCATCATGCACTAAACATTGCTGTCAGTCATTGGACATTTGGCCTAATCTAGCTAGTCCCGACACAAAAATTAATTATCTACAGTAAATTAGAAGCGCATTGTTAAATGATATCATGTCCGGTCGATTGCCAAAACAAAAAGGGTTCGTAGTGCGTCATACCAATGGAATAAAGTAGCGCTAGATATTACCCCCCCAACCCCCCCGCGATTTCGGGGGGGCTAAGACTTCATCCGTAGCACATAGGTCAGAAAAATGGTATCAGTCAGTGTCCGCAGAACGAAAGCGGACACTAGGACGCACTACGAACCAAATCTTATTGAGGTACGCGGGCGAGCAATTCCCGATAAAATTGCCAATCGCCGACAGATATTGAAATAATCTGCGTCCATCAGTGTAAATGCGTCTTAATCTGCTGTCAGCCTCGCGATCGAAGATTTAGGCACTCTTGTTTGCTGCTTCGCGGCCTAATTGCTGTTGGCGAATGCGTTCCAAATTGCCCGCCGGAATAGCAGCTATAAGTTGCTTGGTGTAAGCTTGTTGCGGTTGGCGGTAAATGCGCTCGGCTGTGCCCATTTCCTCGATTTTACCTTTGTTCATGACGATCGCGCGATCGCTCATAAACTTAACCACACTCAAATCGTGAGAAATAAAAATATAAGTCAGTCCAAACTCTGTTTGCAACTCCTTGAGCAAATTTAAAACTTGCGCCTGTACCGACACATCTAAGGCAGAAACCGACTCATCGCAAATAATAAACTTTGGATTCAAAGCCAAAGCTCTAGCAATACAAATTCGCTGCCGCTGTCCGCCAGAAAACTCGTGGGGGTAGCGCCGCATAATATCGGGATTCAAACCCACTCTATCCAACAAATAAGCCGCGCGGTCGCGCTGTTCTTTCTGGTTCTTCCCAAAGCGGTGAATCACCATCGGTTCCATCACCGCCGCCCCAACACTCAGGCGCGGATCGAGAGAACTAAAAGGGTCTTGAAAAATAATTTGCAAATCGCGCCGCAGCCACCGCAATTTGCGATCGTACTCTTTTTGCCTTTGATAATTAGCGATCCACTGCCCTCTCGCACTACTTTTCGCCGGAGGAGTAATTTCTTGACCTTCAAAAAATACTTTACCGCTGGCGATCGGAATTAATTGCAACAAAGCTCTTGCTAAAGTTGATTTTCCGCAGCCAGATTCCCCCACCAAACCCAAAGTTTCCCCAGGATAAACCTCAAAAGAAATATCGTTTACCGCCATAAATAAACGTTTATTTTCGCCAAACATTCCCTGCACGGGAAAACCGACTCGCAAATTATTAACAGCTAACAAAGGCTGGGAAATATTCGGCAGTCTGGGCGGTTTTCCGGTGGCAAAAGCGGACAGTCCGCCGCTGCTGTCGCCGTCTAAATCGATATTTTTCTCGACAATTACTAATTCGCCGCTGGCATTTGTGCTGACATCCATAAAATCGGAAACCGTCGGTAAGCGGCGCCTTTGCCGATCGAGAGTTGGGCGGCAAGCTAACAGACCTTTTGTGTAAGGATGTTGGGGATTGCTGAAAATTTGTTCGATCGCAGCGCACTCAACAATCTTGCCTCGGTACATTACCGCCACCGTATCGGCAATTTCAGCAATGACGCTCAAATCGTGGGTAATAAAAATCATTGCCATGCCTCTAGAGTCCCGCAACTCGCGCAGCAAAGCTAAGATTGTGGCTTGGACGGTTACGTCTAAAGCCGTGGTCGGTTCGTCAGCAATTAATAATGTCGGATTGCAGGAAATGGCCATTGCAATCATCACGCGCTGGATTTGACCGCCGGAGAGTTCGTGGGGGTAGCGATCGAGCATAGCTTGTTTTTGGCCGTTGATGAGCTGCATCAAATCGCGATCGGCCTCCCCAACAGCTTCTTGCTGTCCCAAACACCGCTGCCGGAGTTCCTCGTCTCCCGGTAGCAGCTTCACCTCTTGCAGTAGAGAAGCAGCTTTGCGCCGCGCTTCTGTCTGCGACACCTTTTGGTGCAAACAAATGGCTTCTGTGAGTTGAAATCCGATCGTGTAAACAGGATTTAGCGAACTCATCGGCTCTTGAAAAATCGTCGCAATCTGGCTGCCCCGGTAGGTTTGTTTTTCCCTGTCCGGCATGGCCAACAGATTCACGGGCCCGTGGCTAGCGCCGTCTTTGGTGGGAGAAAACCAAATTTCGCCTTCTATCTTCGTTGACGAACTAGACAGCAAATTCATCACGGCCAGGGATGTTACCGATTTTCCTGACCCCGATTCTCCCACGATGCCCAGAGTTTGCCCTCGCTTGACCTCAAACGAAACGCCGTCAACAGCTTTGACTGTTGCAGACGCATCGGCGGAGGCGGCAGATGGAAATTCAACCCGCAGGTTGCGAACTTCGAGGACGGTTTCACTCATGGATATCTACGGCAAAAGTTAAATACAGATTAAGTGGATTGTAGCAGGGCTCGCTCAAGGCAGAAGGCAGGGGGAAAGTCTTAATTTTTAAATTAGAAATTTTTTAACTAATGGCGATTTTCGCGCTGATGAGTGAAATATAGATGCTTGGGTAGAAGGGACACGGCACTGCTGTGTCCCTACTATATTTCATAGAATGAAAAACTGCGATCGAACTCAAAACTGACAAGTCGGAACTACTGAAGCGCCTTCTGACAGAGAGGAATTTTCTCAAAAACCTATGACTTGAGTGTCAGCAGGCAGTGCAGTGGCCTCGGAGACCTTTTTAAACACGGTTGCTTGCTCGTTTAAGGAATTAGGTCTCGCCTGTCCGGGATTGGTGCCTTGCAACTGAAGGCGCATTTGTCCTTCGGGAGTCAACTCAAAAACAGTTTCAACGGTTTCTGTGCTGCTGAGTCCAACATCCAGGTGCATCGGTTTTTGACCGAGATTCACTTTGTATCTCATTTCTTTGGCGCGGGCTGCTCCGTCGGGGCCTTTAGCCATGAGAAACAATTTGCCTTCTGGGGCGAAGACGAAGGTGAAAGACTGACCGGATGGGACTGTACCTTGCCATTGACCTAGGAGTTGCTGGTCGATGTTGCTAGCGGCCGGGGGGGCTGCTTCGGTAATTGTTGGTTCTGCTGCGGATGCCGGGCCCGGTGAAGCGTTGAAGCTGGCGAGGATGCCGAAGCAAATGCCACTTGCGATCGCTTTGCCAATCATTTTTGAATTAGACATGAGACCGATCTAAAAATTGGTTATTCTTTTGTACACTCTAGCGGTTAAAGCGTAAATTGTTTAGCTTTAATTTCTTTTATAGATAGATATATAGCCTTTCAAGCTCTCATAGGAGGTACTATGCGGCATGGGCCTCCGTGGGCATAGGGCAAACCGAGCATACCTCACCACGCGATCGAACCGCTATAGGTGGATCTTCAAACCTGCAACGCGGTTCTCATCCCAGATTAAAGCTTGTCTTGAGCTTGTTGAAGAATCACGGGCTGTCAGTTTTTTTATGGTAAAGTCCAATACAAATCTGGCATTAACGGCACAGCTCGCTGCCCTAAGTCGATCGTTCTCAACCCAGAACAGCTAACTGACTGTTGCGTTCAGGAGCGCCACCAGAGAATTTTGTCCTTCTGCTATTAATGCTATTTCATTAATTGCGTTCAGGAGCGCGATCGACTTGTTCTGTTTCAGATTGTGTCTGAGATTGTTGCGCTGCTTCCTGTTGATTTTCCGAGCGTTTAGTTCGCTCCAAAGCCTCTGCGTAAGACCAAGCTACGCTCACAATAAAAGCTTTGGCAATGCCGTCAAAATTTTTGGAATCATCGCTTTCGGGCGCTGGTGCTTTGGGGTTGCCGTCGTCCGTCATATTTTTGTTGTCTCCGGGGCTGGTTTTTCTAGCGAATGGCAGGCAATGTGCGATCGATACCCACAAACTTTGATTTTTCTTGCACCCGCACCCTACCGATCTTTGAGGATATGACCTTGCTCACCATAAATAATATCATAAATACGCTAATTGCCCGATCGCATCAGAAAGAAATCTTAACTTTGCTGGTTGTCCGCAGCACTGACTCATGCTGAAAACTGCGCTTGTAACTGTCGATAACTTCATGAATAGATTTAGTTTTTTCCGGGCTATTTTCATAAATTAAAATCACTATGTTTGATTTTTATATAGTCAGAATTTCCGAAATGTTAAAAAACTGCCCGGAGCCGTCTAATACAGTTAGTTTTTCCCAAAAATGAGGGGTAATAGCGGTCTTGACAAACTGCTGCTATTCTGATTCCTAAACAATCTCGCCTCCCGGTTTAGTTAAACCAAAACACAGTTCATCTTTGAGGAAAGTTGTTTGCTGTTAGGAGCGGAAATTTCCGGCAGTTGAGCGCCGGCCATTGTCGCCGGAAACGCAGGCAGGACTAACAGCAGACCAGTCAAGCAAAGACTGTGAAAATGTTTGTTTATATATTATTTTTAACGCCTCGTTGCTTAAACTACTGGCAAACATACACGCACCAAAACTGTCAATACCAATAAAATTTGTATCTTACATCGTTTAAAATAATTTAAAACCTAAATTTACCTAAAAATATAGTGCCAGATGTGAGGTTAAATGCACATCTTGCACTATATTAGGAACGGGATCTTCGGCCCTTGCCACCAAAAAAACTATTCCTAATCCTTTAATTCGCGGATACTTCTCTTAGCGGTGTCTTGGTACATTTCCCCAAATTCTTTCACAGCAGCTCCTGCCTCTTGCCCGATCTTCTGAGCTCTCTCGCCCGGATCGTTTTTAGTTTCGCGAGCTTCTTGTCTCCATTCCCGAGTTGTTTGAGGTCTGTCAGGATTGTTGAGATCCCCATTTGAACCGACTTGTGCGTTATAAGCTTTGTTGCTGTTTCCCGCATCAACATTCGTTGTCATCAGCATGAAACCGACTAAGGCAACACTCAAAAAACTCTTGATTTGAAAGCCCTTCAGCAGGGAATTGATGCGAGCGATCGCAGTGGAAATTAAGTTCATCTTAGCAATACTCCCTAAGTTCTTTTTCGAGAAGTTTCAACATTTATCAATCTAAACAGTATCCAAATACTTCTACCTCTAACTAAAGTCATAATTTTGCTGAAAATCAGAAAATGTGTTTCTCAGCACAGAGACATACGGCTGTTAATAAATAATGCCGTGCAGTACAACTTCTCACTGCAGCCGATCGCCCGTTCTGACATCAAACCAGTGCAGGAACTGAGCCGGCAAAACCAGCTCGACAATTTCAGAGTTCCACTGGCGGTCATTTGGCACCAAAAGCCGCACTGTTACCGACTCCACACCTTTAACTCGGACGCTAACCAAATTTTGCATTCCCAAGTTTTCCACTAAATAAACCTCACCTTTAATTGCCTCTGGGGCCGCTATCTTGCCGGCCTCTGCATCTGCAAAACCGACGTGTTCCGGGCGAATTCCCAAGACAATCTCTGGCGGCACACTAGGCCAATTTGGCAAAGGAACTTTAAAATCGCCCAACATCGCCGAATTTCCCTGGCATTTAAGCTCAAACAAATTCATTTGCGGACTGCCCACAAAACCCGCGACAAATTGATTGGCAGGACGGTTATAAATTAAGTGTGGCGGATCTAGTTGCTGCACAGTGCCACTGTTGAGAACTGCGACTTTTGTAGAAAGCGTCATTGCTTCGGTTTGGTCGTGAGTTACGTACACTACAGGAGCTTTTTGTGATGCAAATAATTGTTTGAGTTCTGCCCTCACTTTTTCCCGCAATAATGCGTCGAGATTGCTCAAGGGTTCGTCGAGCAAAAATACTTCGGGTTGGCGCACTAAGGCGCGTCCTAGGGCTACTCTCTGCCGCTGTCCGCCTGATAATTTACCGGGTTTGCGATCGATTAATTCCGTCAATCCGAGGGATGTTGCAACTTCCGTCACTAACCGGTTGATTTCGCCGGAGGAGATTTTGCGAAGTTTCAGGCTGGATGCCATATTTTCGTATACTGTCATGTGCGGATAAAGCGCGTAACTTTGAAACACCATTGCAATATCTCGATCGCCCGGTCTGAGATTAGTCACATTGCGATCGCCAATTCTAATCTCGCCGCGAGTCGGCTGTTCCAATCCTGCAATCAACCGCAGCGTGGTAGATTTGCCACACCCGGAGGGCCCCAGCAAGGTGAGAAATTCGCCTTCGCTGACTTCTAAGCTAATATCTTTTACCGGTACAACTTTGGGGCTGTAGGTTTTATTGAGGTTTTTTAGTTGTAGTTTTGCCATGATTTTTATAAGGAAGAAGGAAGAAGTCCGAGGGAAGTTCGGCAACGAGCAATGTACGGGATGTAACGGATGTAACGGATGTAACGGATGTAAGTCCGTCGGAAGAGGGAAGAAGGAAGAGGGAATAGAGAAGAAGGAATTACTAACCGCGAAGGCGCGAAGGGCGCGAAGGAAGAGGGAAGAATCTAACTAGGAGGGCCCGCACGTACCATCCACTCCCCTACCAACTGACTAATGACTACTGACTAATGACTACTGACTACTGACTACTGACTATCCTTTAACTGCTCCGGCTGTTAAACCTTGAACTATGCGCTGCTGGAACACCAAAACCAGCAAAACTAAGGGTAAGGTTCCTAGAACGGTGGCGGCGGCGATCGGGCCGTAAGGAATTTCAAAGACTGACACCCCGCTGAGTTGAGCGGTAGCGACGGGGATTGTTTTCATGGATTCGCGAGTGATAAATGTCAGTGCAAATATAAACTCGTTCCAAGCAGAAATAAATGTCAAGATTCCGGTTGTGACTAAGGCGGGAAATGTCATCGGTAGCACGATTTGCCACAGCATTTGAAAAGTGTTGTATCCGTCAACTTTTGCCGCATCTTCTAAGTCTTTTGGCAGTTGTTGAAAGAAACTCCGCATTACCAAAATTGTCAAGGGCAAGTTGATAGCTGTGTAAGGAATAATTAAGGCTAAATAATTATTTCCTAAACTCAAAGCTTTGACTATTTCTAACAAACCCAAGAATAGCAGCACCGCCGGAAATAGCGTCACAATCGTTACAATTGCTAAAATGATTCTCTCGCCCCACAGTCGCAACCTAGCCAAAGCGTAAGCTGCGGGCGCGCCTACAGCTAAACACAGCAATGTGGAAGTAATGGAAACAAATGTGCTATTTAAAATGTAAAGTGCAAAGGGGCGGCGTTGGAACAAGGAGATGTAATGCTCGAAGGTGATTTGTTTGGGTATGTAGACGTTGGGAATTGCTGAAATATCTGCATTTACTTTGAAAGATGTCAGTACCTGCCAGATAATGGGTGCGAGGAAATATGCGACGATTAATATCGCTGAGATTGGCAAGATTAGTTGCCGGATGTCAAAGGTTTTTTTGTTAGATTGTTCGCGGGCGATCGACATAATTTATACCAATGAAAGGAAAAATTCAAACCGTTCAGCAATCTAAAATTTACAATCTACAATCCTCAAATCTAAAATCTAAAATCTAAAATCTAAAATCAATTGATGCGGGTTCTAGATAACAGGTAAGCGGCGATCGCCACTGCAGCAACCAACAGCAAAAAAGTACACACCACCAAAGCCGCCCCGTAGCCAAAGTCTAAATACCTCATTACCGTGCTGTAAATGTAGATAGAAACCGTCTCCGTTGCCCCCGCCGGCCCCCCTCCCGTCATCACCTGAATCAAGTCAAAAATGCCGAAAGCTTGGGCAAATCGAAACAGCATAGCAATCACAATTTGGGGCATCAGCAGCGGCAAGGTAATTTGACGAAAACTCTGCCAACTACTCGCGCCGTCAATGGCGTGTGCTTCATACAAATCACCGGGAATCGATTGCAATCCCGCTAACAAAAGCAGGCTAACAAATGGCGTAGTTTTCCACACATCCGCTGTAATTACGGCCATCATTGCCAAAGTCGGATCTCCCAACCAGCTAATGCTATTTTTGATCAATCCCAAGCGGATCAAAATATCATTAATTACGCCGTATTGGTCATTGAAAATCCACGCCCAAGCTACACCCATTAATGCAGTCGGCAGCGCCCAAGGCAGTAAGGAAATTGTCCGCACGATGCCACGCCCTCTGAAAGATTGATTTAAGACTAAGGCAATGCCCATGCCGATAATTAATTCCAGCACAACAGAGGCGACTGTAAATATTGCGGTATTGCTTAAAGTTTGCCAGAAACGCCCGTCGCCTAACATTCGACTGTAGTTAGCAAAACCGGAAAAAACCAGTTTTAATTCTGTACCGAGGTTTTGGGTGAATAAACTTAGCCAAAAAGCGCGCAATATTGGGTAAGCAAATACTAGCAGCAGAATTATCAATGCTGGTGCTACTAATATCCATCCTGTTTTTTGTTCGCGCTGTCGCATTTTGTCTAATTGCATATTTGATATCAAATCCGTTAGTATCGGAATAGTAAATTTACTGTTGACTTTTGACTGTTGACTTTTGACTTTTGACTGTTGACATCATGTATGAGTGCAACCGGAATTGATATGAATCTCTAATTTCTTCCTCATTTCTCCGTTCATGGTTCTTCCAGTCCGCAGAGGCGGACATTGTTTGTATAGCCCCGAATTCTATTCGGTGGGTTCCATTCTGGTTGTATTCGGCGGCTTCCCTTCGGCGAATTCCCTTCGGTAAATTCCTTGTTTTACGAAGCTTTCGATTGTTTCAAACTGCTTAATAAATTACGAGTTTCGCTAGCTGCTGCTTTCATTGCTTCTTCTGAACTCATTCTCCCGGTAAAAGCCGAACTCAAGTAGCGCTGCAAAATATCAGAAGCTTGAGCGTATTGTGCTATGGGCGGGCGTAAAACTGGCTGTTCCACTACTTTGAGCAGTTGCGGGTAGTGGGGATATTTGGCGACTATTTCTTTGTTGGTAAATAGGGATTTGTAGCTAGGAATTAAACCCGTTTCTAAAATAAATTTGCGCTGGGTTGCTTCGCTTGTAAGGTATTTAATTGCTTTCCACGCTTGTTCTGGATGTTTTGAGGTTTTGGCAATTCCCCAGCCCCAGCCGCCCAAGCAGGAACCGCCTGTTTTACCCGTACTGCTGAGCATTGGCTCGATCGCAATTTTGCCTCTCACCTTCGATCCCTCGGCATTTGCTAGCTTCCAAACATAGGGCCAATTTCGCAAAAACAGGGCTTTGCCGTTTTGAAACAACAGCCGGGTTTCTTCTTCGCCGTAGGTAGTAACACCGGGTGGAGAAATACCAGAGGCGATCGTATTTTTGAGAAATTCTACTGCTTGAATTGCCTCCGGTTTATCTAACCCAACTTCAAATGTTTGAGGGTTAGCCCAGAAGCCGCCGAAACCGGAGAGCACTTCGACAAACATCGCAGATACTCCTTCGTATTGTTTACCTTGCCACAAATAACCCCAAGTTACTTTTCCCTGTTTTTGCAAGTTTTGAGAGATTTTTGCCATCTCTTCAAAGGTTTTCGGCGCTGGAATTCCCGCTTGTTCTAAAATGTCTTTGCGGTAATAAAGCATTCCGGCATCGGAAGCGTGGGGAATTCGGTAAAGTCTGCCTCGATATCGGCCGCCTTCGACGTTACCTTGAATGAATTTTGATAGTTGTTTGGGGGGAATTCTGTCTGTCAAATCCATCACCCAACCTGCGGCGGCAAATTTGGGAACCCAGACAATATCCATGTTGATGATATCGTAGGGCGAGTCGCCTAACAAAAAGGCAGATGTGTAAAGATTTTCTACGAGGTTTGTGTCAAATGGCCCTTCTATGAGGTTGATGCGAATATCGGGGTTTTTCTGTTCAAATTCTTTGACAAAGGGTTTCCAGTTAGCAATGTCTTGGCCTTGCATTAACATGGTGAGGGTTACTGGCTGCTTACTCAGTGCGGGCAGAATAAATAACAGCAAGATGGCGGCTAATGTGACGGCGCTTAAGGCGAAAAGACGGGGATGCTTCTGCCTTCGCTGGGGTGTAAAATTTATTTTTTGCATTTGCTTGTCAGAAGTTCCTGTGCGATCGCCTTATTTCTCTCTTAACCCGCTTTCTGATGTTTCACGGGATTTAGCGAGTTTGTGTAATAAAAATTTAAGTAAACTTTAGCTTACTTAATAATAGTCGAGTGAAGAGTGCTAATTTTGATTGGACGAGTGCGATCGCGAGTTAAGTAAGCATCTATCTACAGGCAGATATTGAGAGTATTGTCAAATATCGTTTCCGCTGGCATTTGGCATTGACTTGATTGAATCGTTTGGCCGGTGCGTGAGTAATAATCTGGGAGTCTGGATTTAAAAATTTTTTGCCCTCACGCACCCTAAAAATAAATAATTCTTCTTCCCTCGGACTTCTTCCTGATGACTAATAACCAATAACCAATAACCAATAACCAATAACCAATAACCAATAACCAATAACCAATAACCAATAACCGATAACTAATAACAAAAAACACCGCTCCTCAAAACAGGAGAACGGTGCATAGGGGGTGTTATGGGTTGTTGTCTGGGATTAACCCTAACAAATCGCGATCGGCTGCGGCGAGGCCTTGTGATGGTTAAAAAATTGGCACAAACCTGCGCGCCTGTCCGCGTCGCGATCGACCTTTAGTGTTAGCCCAACCATTCCACAACAGCATCTTGCTTGGTATTGGTGTGCCGTTCTGGGGTTTCGCGGTTGAATTTCATGTGGATGGCGCGGTTTTGCTCGCCGTCTGCTGCTACTGCAAAAATCGGATAGTCGATTAAGCCGTCTTGGAAAGACATCTGGAAGCGGAAAGTGCCGTCAGCATTGAGTTTGATCGGCTGTCCGCCTACGTAAACTGTAGCGTCGGGTTCGGTGGCACCGTAGACGATCAGTTCTGCGTCAGCAACTAACCAGAACTGGCGGGGGCGCATCGGGGCGGCGAAGCCAACTCCCGACATACCGACACCGGACATACCCATACCGGACATGGTGAGCCCGGACATACCGACACCGGACATACCGACACCGGACATACCGACACCGGACATGGTGCGTCCCGACATACCGACACCGGACATACCCGCACCGGACATGGTGAGCCCGGACATACCTGCACCGGACATACCCGCACCGGACATGGTGAGCCCGGACATGACGGGGGCTGCCCACATTCCGACACCGGAGGGGAACACGTAGGAACTCAAAGCTTGTTCGTGGATGCCTACTTGCTGAACCGAACCGGCGACGTGCGGCATGGAACCGAACATGGAACCAGCTACGCGCATCGATTCTGCCGATTCTGCCATGCCGAAGATTTCTTGGTAGATGCCGTTACGGGTGTTGTTGAAACTGTTACCGTTGCTTGCTTGTGCGATTTTTTTGGCAGGCGGAACCAGTTCGGCGAAGGTTTTACCGGACAAGTCTTCTTCCCAGTCGAGGGTGATGAATTGGTCTTCTATCCAGTCGCTGGGATAGATTGGGGGAACGCGGACTTGGGCCGATCGCGCTAAGATCAACCAACGACCGTCTGCACAGCGGTAGCCGATGTCGATCGCATAATCGCGATCGCTAACGGGGATCGGTACGTACCATTCCCGCGCCAGTTCGTCGCAGGGATATTCTTGAATGCTGTGCGGGCTTTGGATTTCGAGGTTAACATCTGTCACGTCGTAGATCCGCAGGGCGAGTTGCTGTCCGCCTTGGCGGCGCAATTCTTGTTTGCGATCGTTGGAGATATCCCAGTAGGTGTAAGCCCATTCTGGATCGCGCGGCATCAAAACCACCCGACTTTCGCCGTAGCCGTTGGGCAAATCTGCTAAACCTTCATCGACAGACGACAAGGAACCGCCTGTTCTATCTTCTTGACCGAGTTCAAACTTTGCTGCTTCCACTGCTTCTTGTGCCTCTAGTTTGCGAGATGGACTGTATGAAAATTTGTTGCGCTGAATTTCTTGAATTGATGCCAGGAGTTGCGATTTCCGCATCCGGCTGTAGCGAGACACTCCACATTCGCTAGCGACTCTGCGGAGTTGTCGCAAAGTCATCTCTTCTAATGGTGGGCGTTCTTTTGCCATGAGTTTGTTCTCCTCTAATTTGCGATTGCGGGTTAGATTTTTTGTTTCAACACTTGAATAATGTGTTGATTTTTTGAGTTAGAAACTCTTTATAAGTACAAATTTTATCGAGCTTCCTAATCTCTCCAACCTTTGAAGCCTTGCTTGTGTTTAGCTTGTCTTGTCCCAAATTGCGATCGGGATTTGTGACTTTTTGGCTTCCGCGCGCACCGTCCGGTCTCAATAAAGCTTTATCTGTCGATTCTTGATTGACAAGATCGATTTTGCGAGTACGATCGGTGCTGCTAGCAACGCTGTGCTGCCAGCACACGCGCTATTTGACTCCCATAGCTGCTTAATTGAAGCATTTCTTTGGGATCGCTTTGTCATGACTCAATGTTGCAGACAATTCGCGATCGGGTCAAGGGGTCTTTTCCCTCAATTGTGGGTACTTATACGCATTTTCGTGATTTTGGGGATCAATATGTCAGGAAATTTTGACATATGGGAGATTTGGGGGCTCGGTGTTGGCGCGAATGTCAGGATTTGATGACAATTTGCGATCGGGGGCTTTTGATGGGTTTGGAGGGTGGGTGGATGGGGGCGATCGGTGGGTGCGATCGTCGTATTGTAGATATGCAATATCTATATGTTTAGGAACAGTCCTGGATGCACAAACAACATAATTGTGTGATTGCTGAAACGAAGCAATCGCAAAGCCTTATTACATGGTTTTATATATTAAATTCCGAGGGAAATATTATCAATCTTCAAAAGGCGATCGTTCCAGCGTAACCGCTAGATTGAAAAATTATCGCTCGCTTGGGATTTACGCACGGGTAGTCAGCAACTGGGTTTTTCCGTAGAAAACTTTGTAAAAATACGCAGAAATTCATAAAAACCTGGTTTCTTCGAGCGGAGTGGGTAAGTTCTGAAAATAGATATGTCGCTGGACTTCAGGCAACGCTATTTGATAGCGAAGAAATAGCAAAGCTTTGTATAATTAGTACAAGGTTGCTTAAAAAAGCCGATATAAACTTGCAAGCTTTTGTGACACAATAGAATAGGTAATAGCCGATCGCGAGAACGCACAGTATGCTCAAAACCACCATTACCATTCCCCAAACCTTCAAAGTAACTCACGAACAGTTCCAGGAAATTGCTGCCGTCAACCGTGACTTAAGGCTAGAGAGAACTGCTACAGGAGAATTAATTGTTATGCCCCCGACAGGAAGCGACACAGGCAAACGAAACCAAGATATGTCAGGACAACTCTGGCTGTGGAACCGCCAAACCAAGCTGGGAGTAGTATTTGACTCTTCCAGCGGTTTTAAACTGCCCAATGGTGCCGATCGCTCCCCAGATGCTTCCTGGGTTAAATTAGAAAAGTGGCAAACTCTCACACCCAAACAACAAGAAGGCTTCGCTCCCCTTTGTCCAGACTTTGTAGTAGAATTGCGCTCTAAGTCCGATAACATGGAACCATTGCGAGAAAAAATGCGCGAATACATGGTAAATAAAGCCATTTTGGGATGGTTAACCGATCGCAAAAACCAGAAAGTCGAGATATACAGACAAAATCAGGATGTGGAAATATTAGATAATCCCAGCACTTTATCCGGGGAAGAAGTATTGCCGGGATTTGTTTTAGACTTAACAGATGTTTGGTAATGACACCGAAAGATTCACCAACAGCAATATAATAAATTAGAGCAGTACATTAATCTCAAATCCCATGCCCCTAACGCTTTACAACAGCTTGACCCGTCGCGAATCACCTTTTGAACCCCTCGAACCAGGAAAGGTGCGGATGTACTGCTGCGGCGTTACGGTGTACGATTACTGCCACGTCGGCCACGCCCGCGCTTACATTGTTTGGGATATGGTGCGGCGTTATCTGATGTGGCGGGGATACTCGGTGCGCTACGTGCAGAATTTTACAGATATTGACGACAAAATTCTCAACCGCGCGCGAGAAACAAATTCCACAATGGAAGCCGTAGCCGAACGCTTCATCGACGAATATTTTGCCGATACGGACAAACTAAATATTCTCAGGGCTGATGAATATCCCCGCGCCACACACTCAATGGACGGCATAAAACGGCTGATTCACGAGTTAGAAAACAAAGGCTTTGCCTATGCTTCCAGCGGCGACGTTTACTACAGCGTTAAAAAGTTTTCCGATTACGGAAAGCTTTCCGGTCGCAAGTTGGAAGAAATGGAAGCCGGGGCTAGCGGTAGATTGGAAACCGCAGAAATAGAAGGTCAAAAAAAGCAAGATTCATCAGATTTTGCCCTGTGGAAAAGCGCTAAACCAGGCGAACCTTTTTGGGATTCATCTTGGGGAAAAGGTCGCCCCGGATGGCACATTGAATGTTCGGCGATGGTGCGCGATTGTTTTGGTGAAACTATTGATATTCACTGCGGCGGTTCCGATTTGATTTTTCCGCACCACGAAAACGAAATTGCTCAATCTGAAGCCGCGACTGGCAAGTCTCTGGCTAATTATTGGATGCACAATGCTTTTGTGACTGTCAACGGCAAAAAGATGTCGAAATCTTTGCACAATTTTATTACAATTCGCGATTTGTTGGAGGGGAATTGGTCGGGCGATTTGGAATCTGACCCCCCCCAGCCCCCCCTTGGTAAGGGGGGGAGTCAGAATGAAGACTCCCTTGGTAAGGGGGGGAGTAAGAATGAAGACTCCCTTGGTAAGGGGGGGAGTAAGAAGGAAGGAAGCGAGAAGTCAAAAGCGGTGGAACCGATGGCGGTGAGGCTGTTTGTGTTTATGGCGCACTACCGCAGTCAAATTGATTTTACTGAAGAGGCGATCGCCAGCGCTAGAAATGGCTGGAATACGATCGCCGAAGGCTTGCTTTTTGGGCTCCGATATGCCGATAAACTGAGTTGGGATGTTGAGAAAACCGGACAAGATACCGATGCTGTGCAGCAGTTTCAAGCCGCGATGGACAATGATTTCAATACTCCGGCTGCTTTGGCTGTTTTGTTTGAATTAGCTAAGGAATTGGGTAAGGAAAGCAATATTTTGGTGCATCAAGGCAAAACTGAAACTTCGCCGGAATTGTTGCAGCTTCATTGGCTGACTTTAGTGAGTTTGGCGGGGGTTTTGGGGTTGGAAGTTCAGCCGGAAGCTGACAGCGTTGATGCGGTTGGCGGTTTGAGTGATGGGGAGATTGAGGTGATGATTCAGCGGCGGAAAGATGCGCGAATAGCTAGGGATTTTGCTGAGGGCGATCGCCTTCGCAATGAACTTAAGGATAATGGGATTACTTTGATTGACCAAAAGGATGGTACAACAATCTGGCACCGGAGTTGAAATTTAGAGTTTTTTAACCGCAGATTAACGCAGATGAACGCAGATGAAATTCCATCCGCGTTTATCTGTGTTCATCTGCTGATATCTGCGGTTGCAAACTCCCATTCACAAACTCAGCGACAGCCGCCACAAATTCTGGGGTGGATTCGTAGGGTAAAACGTTGCGCCCCGGCATTAATAAACCCTCTGCGTTGGGAAAGTTAGCCAAATATTGCGCTAGTCTTTCCTCTGGTTTTTCTTCTTTACCCGATTGACTGATGCTTGAGGCTTTTTCTCCCATGACAACGAGTACGGGGCGATCGCACTTTTGAATCGTACTGCTGTAATCCTGCCGCCAAAACCCCGCCAAAAACGAGAAAACTGCGTGGCGGCTGTCAGGATTTGCCGCCCCAGCCCGCAAAGCCTCCAACCATTCGCTGTCAACTTTTGCCGCATCGCCAAACAGTTGTTTTGCAGAAAAAGATCGCAAAAATTCAGCGCGTCTGGCGTAGCGATAAAAAGTGTTTCCCAAGGGAGAATCTAACAAATTCCAGACGATTCTTTGCTGTCTTTCTGTCGAATGTTTGTTCATCACCGCCCAAGCTGGAGGCCCGGCGAGCACTAACCCGCGAATTAAATTTGAGCCGCTTTCCTGCTGGATTTTAGCTAATTCCAAGGCTACACACAGTAAAGCACCTTGCACGAGTACGATCGCAGGTTTTTTTACTACAGTCTCCAAGAAAAATTGCAACTGTGCCGCCCAATCGTCAGGATAGCAAGCCACAGCAGGCATTTCGCAATCGCCGCAGCCCAAAAGGTCGGGATTGTAAATCGGATTTGTGTTGCCCGATTTGTACCAATCTTCGCAAAATCTCTGCCAAAATACTCTTGACAATCCAACTCCTATGGGATGAATCAATAACAAAGGAATGCTATTTTCGGTCGCAGTATTTGGGTGATAAACATCGTAAGCACAGCGATAATTTTGCCATTCGTAAAATAGCGTTGGTGATTTTATAGAGGAAGTGGTTGACAAATCTTGATTTGAAGGTGGTGATTGCATATAAGTATTTTAATTTTTTATGTACTATGCTAGGACAATGCGAGTTTGACCTTGGACATTTGGTTGGGAGTGGGCAATACGAATCTCTACATTGCTGCCGAGTGCGTTGATAAAACGAAATAGGCGTTCTGTAGAGAAGTCGGATAATTTGCCGCGCATCAATGCTGATATCTGGGGGTGAGAGATTTCTAAAATCTTTGCTGCTTCAATCTGAGTTACTTGTTCCGAGATTAACTCACTGATTTGATGAGCTAGTTCTGCCTTAATCAATAGTTCATCAGGATTCGGGAGCCCTAAGTCCGCAAAAACATTCCCACTGCTTGAATGCACTTTCATTGTCTTATTTATAATTTATATCGTATAGTTTATTATAACATCAAGGGTAACAGATTCGGCCACAATATAATTACTCAATCATGTCAGAACAGCGGATTACAATTTCTATACCTAACTTGCTGCTAATTGTAGCATCGTCCTTGCTGCTGGTGCTGCTGTGGCAATTACGCAGCCTGCTAGTAATTCTGATGATATCAGTCGTGCTGGCCGCATCGATCGTCCCGATCGTCAATTGGGCCGAAACCATGCGCCTTCCCCGCTGGCTGGCGGTGATTCTGGTTTATTTAACTCTGATCGGCGGATTTAGCGGGGCGGTAGTGTTAATCGGCCCGACAATCATCGAGCAAATCCAGTTACTGGTGCGACTGCTACCAGTTTATGTTAAAAGTCTGGAAACCTTAGCAACTAATCTATTGAGTCGCCTCACCGACGATGCCCCGGCGCTGGTGGGTCAGTTGGTGGACACTCAATCGCTGACGAATTGGCTGATTCGCTCTAGCCAACAACTAATTTTGCGATCGTACAGTTTAACTAGAGGTATTTTAGGAGGTGTTTTCAGCTTAATTTTAGCATTATTTATTTCGGGTTACATGGTTGCCGACAGCAACACATTAATTAAAAGCTTAGTGCAGTTTTTCCCCAAACCTTGGGATGAAAAATTAGCCGCCCAAGCAACTCCCATCGGTCAAAGAATGGGGAGTTATATTCGGGGGCGGGTCTTAGTTTCGGGAATTTTAGGGATATTTATTACCACAGGTTTGAGCGTTTTAGGAATGCCGGAATTTGCTTTAGGCTTGGGTGCGATCGCAGGTGTTACCAACCTGATTCCCTTCATCGGCCCAGTATTGGGAGCAGTCCCCGCCTTAATTGTAGCCTTAGCTAAAGGTGGCTGGCTAGTTTTGTGGGTATTGCTGTTATTTGTAATTATCCAAAACTTGGAAACTTACGTGCTCGATCCTTTGCTGGTTGGTTCCTCGGTTGGCGTGCATCCATTGTATCAATTGCTGTCTGTGTTGGGAGGCGTGCAAGTATTGGGAATTATCGGCGCAATAATTGTGCCACCTTGGTTTGCGGGAGTGGCGGCTTTGGTGGAAAACTTGTATTTAAAACCGAAGCTTAGAGGGGAACATCGAGAGGCAATAAATCAGGCTAAAAATAATTCTGACTTGCCGCCTATAACACCTTTGACGTGACAGCAGGTTATGGCGAGATCGCGGAACATACTCGTAAGGTGCGCCGCCTAAAAAAATCTTAACGAAATATCAAAAATCTCACATATCCGCACCTTATAGAATTCACGAGTGCAAGTTTTCTTACCCAAAAATTGCGCTTATTTCCTCAAGGATTGTCCGGTGCGTCGCTAGGGAAGTGTTTGTCAAATTCAGGGATTTTTGATAGCGACGCACCCTACCACTTAAATCTGCGGTTGAACTATCAATCAAATACTGATGAATAAGTGTAGTCTCTACAACCAACAACCAACAACTAACTAACAACCAACAACTAACAACCAACAACCAACAACCAACAAATAACAAATAACAAATAACAAATAACAACTAACAACTAATAACTAAGGACTAATTGCCACTTCAATGCGGCGGTTGCGCTGCCGGTTGATATCAGAACTATTGTCTACCAAAGGGCGACTTTCCCCGTAGCCGATCGCCACCCAATGATAATTCCGATCGATCGCGCCAGACAAATACTGCACCACAGCCTGAGCCCGCGCCAACGACACATTGCGATTTTCCACCACTTCCCCCCCGTCGTCAGTGTGGCCGGCCACCCGCACCGTTGCACCCTGGTAACTGCCTAAATCCGCCACCAAATTGTCCAAAATCGCACTCGTGCCCGCGCGCAAAGAAATACTGCCAGTGTCAAACAAAACATCGCTGGGCAGAGTTACCATCAGCCCATCCCTTCCAAACACCGAATTATTCACAGTTTTAGGGTTCAGACTCTGGCTGCTGCTTGGGGGTAAAACAGGAGTAGGGCTTGCCGCCGATTCCGGCGCAGCCAATTCCCGCGACATCAACTGCAACCGCTTTTCCAAAGTTTCCGTCGGGCGGCTGCTACCCAACTGACTCTCCAAAGCCGCCGTGCGCCCAATCAGCGCGTTGAGCTCGCCCTGCAACTGTCTCAAATCAACCTGTAATTTCTCTCTCAAGGCAGAATTGATTTTTGACTGGGGACTGGGTGTAGCGGTTGGTGCCGGAAGCGCCGGAATTGGCCTTGCTGGTGCGCGTTGCGGGCTGGGGGTCAAATTTTGAGTTAGACGCAGCAATCTTTCGGCGATCGGCATCTGGACGCTGTTAGAAGGGTAAATTTGGGCGATCGTCATCCCCAAAACCCAGGCAAAACCGCTACCTACCCCCAGCAGCAGCAGTCGAAAAATCAGCGACAGCAAAAACAAACCTTTTCCCCGCGACTTGGAAACGCGAGTCGGGGGGATTGAAGGTTTTTGGTTAAAAGATCGCGTCATATTGCCTCCCTCTCGGTGCAGGTACCAGGTTAATTTCGATACTATCTTACCTATCAGATTTGAGATTTGCCATTTTTCGATTTGAGATTTGACGAAAATTATACTATCTCAAAAAGAAACCCGGTTCCTCCAAACTTGGGGTTTAGCGGCGCAGCATCCTTGCCAGAAACCAGGTTTCTACTTCCCGGCACCGATGGGAAATTGTATATTTTAGATGGGAAGACAAATCTAACACCTAAAACAGAAACCCGGTTTCTCCTAATTTGGGGTTTAGCAGCGCAGCATCCTTGCGAGAAACCGGGTTTCTAGTACCCCGGCGCGCCAGCCTGAATCTGTTGGAT
>NZ_CAWPRX010000158.1:0-5805 GCF_963890365.1 Tychonema sp. LEGE 07196
GTTCTAGTCAACAATCAACTACTTTCTGGGCGGCAAAATAAAACTCTCGTTTCCATCTTTATCTTTTTTTACCTGAGCTCCCAACTTAACAAGAGCTTGCTTCGCCCTTTGCCGCACCAACTTATCAGTTGTTTGATAATAAACCGTACTCCAAGCAGTAAACCGCACCGGCACGCTATCGGGATCTCGGCGCAAATAGTCAGCAGTGGCTCGAAAAATGGGCGCTAATTTCGGGCCGTCGGCTGTGTTTTCTACCCAATCAGCGGCCATTTCGTGAGAGTGAATTGAGTCGGGAATATCGCCCAACAATAGCAACTCATCAATACCTTTGGTTCGCCACACAATCCACGCTTGGGGATGATTTTGCCGCGAAAGGGCATTTGTACCGCGCTCTATCAACTTAATAGCAGTTTCCGGCTTTCCCTGATAAAAAGAAACGGCTGTGGACAAAAACAGGTAGATGTCAGCCCACTTGGGGTCGCGCCGCGTAATTATGTCAAAATAATCTTCGCTGAGATTGTAGCCCGTCACGTATCGGGCTTCATCGTCGCCAAAATACTGCAAAAATTTCAGAAATGTCCAGTCGGCCATTAAATTGTCAAACCCAAAACTAGGAAGTGTTTTGAGCATTTTCAGCCGCAGGGCTTCTTGCTGGGAGGCTTGCTTGAAATCGGCGGCAGACATTGCAGAGACAGGCTTCTGCCCCTGAACGCTAGCTGCGGGCATTCCTCCCAATTGCCCGTTCGACTGCATGGTAATCACTCCAGCCAGCGCTGCAGAGCCGATCGCTACATTAATGAGCAGGCTCAACCACTTACGCGAAAATTGTTCGATTTTAGCTTCCACGGCACCTTCAAATCCAAGTTTAAAATTAAGTTTATTAAAATAGAGTAATTATTGGTTGGCGATCGGCGATGAATCTCGTTAAACTATCCAAAGGGATGGTGGAGCCTCCACACAATAGTTTAAATAGTAGTTTGAGATTTTTTAGCAATATAAAATCTCAAATCAAAAATCTAAAATCGAATTGAGCCAAAATTCAATGAATCAAGCCCGCAAACGCTTTTCTATGTTACAGGCAGCCCTGTTCACTGGGGCGATGGCCACAACCGCTTCGATATCTTTACTCGTTCCTGGCCTGAGTCAATCAGTCCGCGCCGAGCTTCAAGATAGCCCCAAAGCAGTCTTAGACGAAGCTTGGCAAATTGTGAACCGAGAATACGTCGATGGCAGTTTTAACAAGACTGACTGGCAACTGGCCCGGAACGACTTGCTGAGCAAAAATTATACCTCTCGCGAAGCAGCCTATACCGCCCTCCGCAAAGCCCTAGAGAAATTAAACGACCCCTACACGCGCTTCATGGATCCGAAGCAGTACGAAGCGCTGACGAATCAAACCTCTGGGGAACTGACAGGGGTGGGGATGAGGCTGGAACAAGACGAGAAAACGAAAGCGATTACGGTAGTCGAACCGATGGAAAATTCCCCGGCCCTAAAAGCAGGGATTCAAGCGGGCGATACGATTTTGGCTATTGATGGCAAAACTACCAAGGATATGACTGTCTCGGATGCGGCTCAGATAATTCGGGGCTCCGAAGGCACGAAAGTCTCCCTGCGGATGGCTCGTCCGGGCAAAAGCGAGTTTGATATCACTCTGACTAGGGCGAGAATTGAGGTAGCTGCGGTTCGCTACAGCCTCAAGAATGAGGGGGGCGAGAAAGTTGGTTACATCCGCTTGCAAGAGTTTAGTTCCCACGCGGGCGAACAAATGGAGGCGGCGATTAAAAAGCTCTCGGCTCAAAAAGCTGATGCTTTTGTGTTGGATTTGCGGGGGAATCCCGGCGGTTTGCTGCGGGTGAGCATCGATATTGCCCGGATGTGGATGAATACTGGGGCGATCGTCCGTACAGTCGATCGGGTGGGCGATTCTCAGGAAATGCGGACAAACCGCACTGCGATCACTGACAAGCCTTTGGTGGTGCTCGTGGATGACAACTCCGCCAGCGCCAGCGAGATTTTGGCCGGTGCTCTCAAGGACAACAAGCGCGCAACTGTGATGGGCACTCAAACTTTTGGCAAAGCTTTGGTGCAGTCGGTGCATTCTTTGTCTGACGGTTCGGGATTGGCGGTGACGATCGCTCACTACTATACTCCCAACGGTACTGATATCAGCCACAAGGGCGTTACTCCCGATGTCAAAGTCGAAGTCAGCGACGCAGAAAAGCTGAAATTAGCTAACAAACCGATGTTGGTTGCGACTAAGGACGATCCTGTTTACGCGCAGGCGATCGCACTTTTGAAAACTACCGCTTCGTCAACTCGTCCCGTTGCTGCTAACGAGGCTCCTGCTGTCAAGAAATAGTTCAAATTGGCAGTCATTCACAATTAACTTTCAGATAAAACCCGCCAGTGCGGGTTTTATTTTTGTAGTTTGATTGAGCCTCATATCAAGTCCGATCGATTCACAGCGATATCAAATCCTCTCTTCATCGGAATAGTAAATTCAAATGTTAACCGTTAACAGTTGACTGTTAACCGTTAACAGTTAACATCATGTCTGAGTGCAACCGGAATTGATATGAGGTGCGGGCGATCGACTGCGATAAGGTCGATCGCCCAAAATCACTCTTGTCAACATTCCTAATTTCAGGGATTTTTAAATTCGCGAGTTCCCTGATAGCCAGATAAATCCGCTAACTCCTGCAACGATTTTTGCCCTTGGTAAAACTTACCGTTAATTTCCCAAGTGGGAGTCCCCTGAATCTTGGCAGCTTCGCAAAGATCGCGCCGAGCATTTTTACCTTGAGGATTGCACTCGATATAATTAATAATTCGAGCCGCCTCTTTGCCAAAACTTTCCTTCTGCGCTTGACAGTGAGAGCAGGTATAAGATCCGTACATTTTAGCTCCCACTTTTTTTAAATGCTGCGCTAAAGCAATTTCCGAAGTACCGGAAGATGTTGTAGTATTCATGCTCGTCTCCTTGGCAGTACCGAGATTATTCACATCGGCATAAAGAGCCAAAGAAGAAATCAGCACTAACATTGATACCAGAATTCCTATAAAAAATAGTTGTCCGATATCATCCCATTCGCGACCAATTAATGCTAAGACAAACAAGCTAACTGCAAACAAAGCAGATGCAATACAGTAAATACAAGCTGCTTTGATATCAACAGCCAGTACATACATCAGATAGCCGCTAAAAATCGTCATTGCTGTGCCGCCAGCAAACAGAAATATTCCCGTCCAAGACTCTAATTTAGAGCGGAGACTCTTCTTTTCTGTGGGATTAACAAGTAGGGGAGCTACGGCAAAAACTATCATGCTCAAATAGCCCAAAAAACCGAACAAAGAAAGAGGCAAGCCAAAGACATAGGCATAGGGACTCGAAAGCACGATGTCGCAGCCTGCGATCGGACAAACTGCCGTTCCGTTGGATAACTTTACTGCTGTTAGATAGGCAGTAATCACAGCCCCTATCGAGGCAATTCCTGCCATAATCGGACGGGAAGAGCGGTGAATCCAAGGCATAGAACGTTGACGAAGCATAATATTTTTGACCTCAGAATGTATGTTTCAATTGTGTGTAAGGTAGGCAATGCTTACTTCAAAAAACTCTATTTCAACACTCTAGTAGCATTGAAAATCGCAGCTAAAGCGACCCCAACATCGGCAAAAACTGCCTCCCACATAGTAGCCAAACCAAAAGCACCCAAAGCAATAAATATCGCTTTAACTGACATCGCAAAAATGATATTTTGCCAAACAATATTGTGAGTTTTCCGGGCAATTTGGATGGCTTGCGCCACCTTTGACGGTGCATCTGCCATAATCACAATGTCAGCAGTTTCGATCGCCGCATCCGAACCCAAACCCCCCATCGCTATGCCCACATCAGCCCTAGCAAGCACTGGTGCATCATTAATTCCATCCCCGACAAAGACAATTTTGTCGCCTTTTTTAGATTGGGCGATCAATTTTTCGATCGCCTCAACTTTTCCTTCGGGCAATAACTCAGCTAAATAGGAATCTAAACCGAGCTTTTTCGCAACACTATCGGCTACAGCTTGATTATCTCCCGTCAGCATCACGATGCGCTCTACACCCTGTTTCTTGAGGTCGCGAATCGCCTGTACTGCGTCTTCCTTCAGCTCGTCAGCAATCAAAATATACCCAGCGTAGCGGTTGTCTACTGCTAAATGCACGATCGTACCTTCAGCATTGCAGACATCGTGAGCAATGTTTTCTCGGTGCAGCAAACGGTCATTTCCAGCAAGCACAATTTGATTGTTTACTTGAGCTCGGATGCCGTGTCCCGCTATTTCTTCGTAATCTGTAACCTCCGAGGAATCTATTTTTCCGCCGTAAGCTTCCAGAATAGATTTCGCAACTGGGTGATTAGATTGAGATTCGACTTTTGCGGCTATTTCCATTAACTCAGATTGTGAAAAACCATTCTGAGGCACAATTTGTGCTACTTTAAAAACTCCTTTTGTCAGAGTTCCTGTTTTGTCCAAAACAACTGTCTTGACTGCTGTCAGCGTATCTAAAAAAGTCGAGCCTTTCACCAAAATACCGCGCTTTGCTGCACCACCAATTCCCCCGAAGTATCCCAGAGGAATGCTAATCACCAATCCGCAAGGACAGGAAATAACTAACAAGACTAGGGCGCGGTAAACCCACAAAAATCTGTCTGCATTAGTTGCCCCTGAAATGAACAAAGGCGGAATTAAAGCCACTGCTAGGGATGCAAATACTACAAACGGCGTGTAGTAACTGGCAAATTTGCTGATAAATTTCTCAGTTTCAGCTTTTTTGCTTCTGGCGTTTTCTACTAATTCCAGAATTCGGGAGATTGAAGATTCGCCGAATAGTTTGGTAACTTTGACGGTGATAACTCCTGTCTGGTTAATTGTTCCTGCTAAAACTGTTTCTCCAACTTTCACGGTTCGAGGTACTGATTCTCCGGTTAGTGCTGAGGTGTCAATCTGAGAGTTTCCGTCGATAATTTCGCCGTCTAAGGGAATTTTTTCTCCCGGTTTGACTAGGATGATATCGCCGACGGTGACGGTTTCGGGCGAAACTTTTTTGATGTCGCCATTTTGCTTGAGGTTGGCGCTGTCTGGGCGAATTTCTAAAAGCGATCGAATTGATTGACGCGATCGCCCGATCGCAAATTCTTGAAAAAGTTCTCCGATTTTGAAGAACAACATCACCCCGACAGCTTCAGGCAATTTATGAATGGCTAGAGCCCCCAGGGTTGCTACAGTCATCAAGAAATTTTCATCAAACACTCGACCTCGCAGAATGTTGCGGCCGGCGCTGGTTAAAACATTCCATCCGCTTAAAAGATAGGCGGGGATGAAAACCAGATATTCAGCTATAGAATAGGGCGTGTTGTGCAGTTTTTCTTCAAAAATTAGACCGCCGACAAATAGTACAACGACCAAGATCACAGGAATCAATTCTTGCTTGAGGTTGAAATCTCCGTTCCCGTGGTCGTGTCCGTGTCCGTGGTCGTGTCCGTGGTCGTGTCCGTGGTTATGATTCTCATGGCTGTGTTCGTCGTGGTCGTCGTGACCACAGCAGCCGGAATCGCTCGATTTTGCTTTTTGCATAGTGTTTCCTGGGCTTTTGCTTACGCCTGATAGTATGAATAGATGTTCATATTATATAGGAAAAAGACAATGTACTAGACTTTGAATTCAAAATCTAGCTATTTTTGAGAAAAATATTGTTAAGTTGGTAGGGAAGGTTACTAGGTATTAAGAGTAATACCAGTTTCATAAAGTAGCGCTAGAT
>NZ_CAWPRX010000159.1:0-5743 GCF_963890365.1 Tychonema sp. LEGE 07196
GTCTTAGCCCCCCCCTTATTAAGGGGGGGGCTAAGACTTCATCTATAGCACATATGAAAGAAAAATGTTAACAGTCAACAGTCAACAGTTAACAGTCAACAGTTAACAGTCATCCCGGTGTCACCGGAATTGATATCAACTACATTCTCTGACTACTTGATAGAAATCTTGGCGCCCACAGCTTCAAGCTGCTTCTTCATTTCTTCAGCAGCTTCCTTAGCAATAGCTTCCTTAACTGCTTTCGGTGCGGCTTCTACCAAGTCTTTGGCTTCCTTCAGACCCAAACCGGTAATTGCGCGGACTTCCTTCAGAATTGCGATTTTCTTGTCAGCAGGAACTTCTTCGAGCATCACAGTAAATTCGGTTTGCTCTTCTGCTACTTCAGCAGGTGCTGCTGCGCCCCCGCCCATCATCATCATGCCGCCTACAGGAGCAGCAGCGCTAACGCCGAAAGCTTCTTCAATTTGCTTGACCAATTCAGATGCTTCGAGCAAGCTCAGAGTCTTCAGTTTTTCCAAGATTTCGTCGGTTGCAGTAGACATTCGTTAAACTCCTAATTCGATTCTAGATTTTGGATTTTGGATTTTGGATTGCTCCTTCATCATTAGTTTCTCGTCTCCAGTCTTCAGCCTGTGGATTAACACTAATGACTGATGACTAATGACTAATGACTAATGACTAAGCAGATGCGCTTTCTGCTTCTGCTGGTGCTTCTGCTGCTACTTCTGCTGCTACTTCTGCTGAACCGCCGTCTTTTTCAGCATAAGCTTTGAGACCGCGTGCGATCGAAGTAGGAACTTGATTGATACCCACAGCCAACTTGGTTGCGACGCCGTTGATTGCGCCAGCAATTTGAGCCATGAGTTGTTCTTTCGACGGCAGATCAGCTAATGCTTTAATATCAGCTTCTTTCAGTACCCGTCCTTCCATCACGCCGCCGCGAAGTTGAGTCTTCTTGGAAGCTTTTTGGAATTCTTGGTAAGCTTTAATCGCGCCGCCAATATCTTCTTGCACGAACATAAACGCTGACGTACCTGTCAGCAATTCTTGCATCGGCTGCCATGTTTCATTGCCTTCAACAGCAATGTGCATTAGCGTGTTCTTGGCCACTTGGCAACTGCTGCCTTTCGGACGCAAGCGCCGCCGCAAATCTGTGATTTCAGCAACAGTTAAGCCTTTGTAGTCGATCGCGATTACCAATTGAGATTCGCTCAAGGTTTGCTTGAGGTCTGCAATAATCTCATTTTTTACTGCTAAACTTTTGCCCATACTTATTTCACCTCCTTTTAGGATCTCAAACTGCCAATCAAAAACCCCAACCTTATAGCCGGGGCCGAGAATTAAAAATTAAGAATTAGGAATTAAAAGATAGAACTTTTTAATTTATTTTCTTGACTTTTTATTTCTTCAGCCTCGGCAGGAAATTAAGCGCTCGGCACCTGCGGTCTTGGGCTTATGGATTTTTGATTAGGCTATCATCAGAAGGCAGACATTAGCAAGGGTATAGTGCAAATCTCGTGAGAGATTTATACAAACAACCGAAGCTGTCTTTTACTTCTGCCTTCTGCTTAATTCTTTCTAGGCACCATCAAGTTTGGTATCGCGCAGGGCACTGATATCGACTTCGATCGATGGGCCCATTGTTGCGGATATGTACAAACTGCGCCAGTAGCGACCTTTTGCGCCCGAAGGACGGTTGCGGTCAACAGTTTCTTGCAAAGCATGAAGGTTGACGAGCAAATCTTCCGCTGAGAAAGCTGCCTTGCCAAACATAACATGAACGATGCCTGTGCGATCGGCACGAAATTCTAGTTTACCACCTTTAAACTCGTTGATGGCCTGAGCAATGTCAGTCGTGACCGTGCCACCTTTCGGAGAAGGCATCAAACCGCGCGGCCCCAACAATCGGCCCAATTTTGCCACCAACGGCATTACGTCAGGGGTAGCAATCAGACAATCGAAGTCCATCATGCCCTTCTGAATATCTTCGATCAACTCTTCGGAACCAGCAAGATCCGCGCCGGCATTCAGAGCTTCTTTAACTTTTTCGCCCTTAGCAATCACCGCAATTCTGACTACTTGACCAGTGCCTTTTGGCAGCGATACAGTTGTCCGCAACTGTTGGTCAGTATATTTAGGGTCAATTCCCAAACGGATGTGAGCTTCAGCAGCTTCGCCAAACTTAGCGGTTGCTGTTTCTTTCAAAAGTTGCAGAGCTTCCAGCGGTTCGTAGGGTCTCTCTTCTACTTTCTTTTGAAGTTCTTGCAGTCTTCGCGATACTTTCTTTGCCATTGTTATCTCTGGGGTCAGTCGATTTTGGATTTGAGATTTTAGATTTGCGATTGAACCATTTGGCTCGTTTCGTACCTAAAAAATTTGCGATTCCTAGCGAAGCTTTGCTTCTCCCCCTGAATCGATCGATTTTGGATTTTAGATTTTAGATTTTAGATTGAAAATCAGGAATTTTGAATTAGCAATTTAGGATTTAAGACTGACAAGTAAGAATTGCGAATCAGAAAAAAAATTTCCATCTTCCCTCTTCCCTCTTCCATCTTCCCTCTTCCCTCTTCCCTCTTCCTTCTTCCCTCAATCTGCGATCGCCACGCCCATGTTTTTAGCTGTTCCCGCCACAATTTTCATTGCTGCTTCAACATCATTAGCATTGAGGTCAGGCATTTTGGTTTCAGCGATTTCTCGCAACTGAGCCTGTGTAATTGTCCCTACTTGCTTGCGGTTAGGTTCACCCGAACCCTTAGCAATGCCAGCAGCTTTTTGAATCAAAACCGAAGCCGGGGGGGTTTTGAGAATAAACGTAAAACTGCGGTCTTCAAAAACCGAAATTTCTACCGGAACCACAAGACCAGCTTGGTCTGCGGTTCTAGCATTGTACTCCTTGCAAAACATCATAATATTGACGCCGTGCTGACCCAAAGCTGGGCCGATCGGAGGAGCTGGGTTGGCTTTTCCCGCCGTAATCGCCAACTTAATTACTGCAACAACTTTCTTTGCCATTAGTTAGTTCTGTTTCTGAACCTGATTGAACTCCAATTCTACAGGCGTATCGCGCCCAAAAATCGAGAGTAAAACTTTGAGCTTGTTCCGTTCCGGGCTCACTTCAATCACGTCACCTTCAAAATCCTTAAACGGCCCGGAAAGTACCACAACGTGGTCTCCTGTCGCCATCGATACTTTGACAACTGGTTCTGATTCCTGAGCGTTTCTGAAGATCCGTTCTACTTCCGAATGACTCAGAGGTAGCGGTTTGACGTGACCTCTGCCGCGCCCGTAGCGGCGTTTCTGCTCTGCCCCGACAAAATTAATTACATTCGGGGTATTTTTGATCACCTGCCACGTATCTTCGTCCATAAACATACGGATGAGTACGTAGCCGGGGAAGATTTTTTCATCGGACTGCCGCCTGGAACCGTCTTTACCGACTTTGATCGCCGGAGTTTGCGGAATTTCTACTTGAACGATGCGATCGGCAACATCCAAGGTTTGAATCCGCTGATCCAAGTTAGCCTTCACCCGCTTTTCGCAGCCAGAGGCAACTTGAACAGCATACCAGCGAGCATCAATTTCCGGCACATCTGCCGATGAAGCTTGTCCCGTCGCTTCTGTGGAATACTCAGATTCTTCTGATGCAAAAGTCATGGCCCAAACACCTTTCCTGCGCCCCAGTTAAAGAAGTTATCCACCAAATAGATCAGGCTTGCTGAAAGGATTACCATCAAAAGCACGGCCAAAGACTCGCTAATTAGCTGCTGGCGGCTAGGCCACACCACTTTGTCGAGTTCTTCTCTAGTGTCTTTTAAAAAACCCACAGGATCAAACCCAGACGCCGCGATCTCTTGAGTTTCTTGAGCTTCGTCTTTTTTCGCCACGATCGAATCCCCCTTGCGTTTTTAGATTGTAGATTTTAGATTGTGTGAGTGGCTCGCGGCTCTTTGATTTTTTGACACTAACCACTTACGCCCAAGTCCAAAATTTCAAATCCTTTCGCCAGCACTTTTTTACAAGCTAAATCCATCAACGGTATAAGTGCCGATCGCTCTTAAGGGCGATCGAGAGACCACACCGAGCATTTGTTGATGGCATTTTTTGCGAACCGCCCACAAAAATTAATTCTACCCGAAAACTTGCGGTTTTGGCTGTTTCCAGCCAATAATCCGGGCGCTTTCGGGCAGAATTTCAAGTTTGGTGATTCAGCGCGCCCTGGAGGACTTGAACCCCCGACATCAGGTTTTGGAGACCTGCGTTCTACCAACTGAACTAAGAGCGCACAGGTGAGGTTGCTGAAACTCGCTTAACCTCTAGATTTCTATTTTAACACAGTGCGCTCGGAAATGGGAAACTTTTTTTTGAAATTTTTCAATTTCCCATTTTCCATGAACAAAAGGAAAGCTTGGTGCATTCCTACAGAGAGCGATCGAACCGCTGTTTGACCCGAGTTGCCTTGCCCACGCGATCGCGCAGGTAGTAAAGTTTGGCTCTGCGGACTTTCCCGCGGCGCATGACTTGG
The DNA here is from genome assembly GCF_963890365.1 of Tychonema sp. LEGE 07196. Lineage (NCBI taxonomy): Bacteria > Bacillati > Cyanobacteriota > Cyanophyceae > Oscillatoriales > Microcoleaceae > Tychonema > Tychonema sp. LEGE 07196. The sequence continues at coordinate 4,523 of NZ_CAWPRX010000159.1, forward strand.
ATCGTAGCGATGCGGGGCGAGTGAATCATAAACACCCGTTCCACACCCACGCCCTGAAGCACGCGGCGCACGGTGATTGTTTCATTAATGCCGCCGTTTCGCATAGCAATCACAGTCCCTTCGTAGGGCTGAACCCGTTCTTTAGAACCCTCTTTAATTTTCACGCCGACGCGCACTGTGTCGCCCACGTAAATTTCGGGGAGTTGTTTATTTAGTTCTTGCTTGACTCTATTGATTTCTTCCGTTTCGATAGAACGGATTATTTCTGCGCCTTTCATGGGATTTACCAAAACTCACAATCCCTTATCATATATCGAACTGCCAGTTTTATGACAAAAAAATGCAATGTTAAATAGCTCTGAGCTCGTATTTCTGCAACTGGCGGCGCTGGCTGTACTGGCTTTGTACGTCGCCGCCAACTTGGGAGCAAACGATGTCGCTAACTCGATGGGGACATCCGTAGGCTCGAAAGCGCTAACGCTGCAGCAAGCAATAATTGTTGCAGGCATACTGGAGTTTTCCGGCGCAGTGCTGTTCGGGCAAGGAGTTTCCCAAACTCTGGCAACAGGAGTTGTCAATGTAGATGTGTTTTCTGCCCGGCCGCAGGTATTTTTAGTCGGGATGGTTTCAGTGCTGATATCCTGCGGGTTGTGGCTGCAAATCGCTACGAGTCGAGGTTTGCCGGTTTCTTCATCTCATGCGGTGGTAGGTGCGATCGCGGGTTTTAGCTGGGTTGCAGCCGGAATTCATGCGGTTGATTGGCGAACAATCGGCAGTATTTCCTTAACTTGGCTGGCGACACCGATCGCCAGCGGTGTTTTAGCAGCACTATTTTACAGTGCGGTGAAGTATTCGATTCTCGATCGACCAGATCCTCTATTTCAGATGCGCGAGTGGATACCTTGGCTGAGTGCTGCACTGCTGAGCGTATTCGGGATAATTGTACTGCCGTCTATTGTAGACACGGCTTTCGTGCAGACAGGAGCGATCGCCTTTGTGTACGATCGACTCGGCTGGAATATTCCGGTGCACGATATTGCGATCGCGATTGGGGGAATTGGGGCGATCGGGCTTTCCCTCAATAGCTGGAAAACATTAGAATCAAACGTTGAGAAGGAAGAAGGTACGTCCGCTTCTTTTGTAACGGATGTAACGGATGTAACGGATGCAAGGAATAAGAAAGAGGGAATATTTTCCCAATCTCCCCCTCTCCCCCTCTCC
>NZ_CAWPRX010000160.1:0-1258 GCF_963890365.1 Tychonema sp. LEGE 07196
AAATGTTGGTATCATTATTTTTTGGATAGGCAAGCGTGTAACAATTATGCTGCCTATCTTTTTTTAGCACACATTGGCTCAATCCTCACCACCTCTGGGTTTCAGGCTGGTTGTTACCCCCCCAGCTCCTTTTTAAGGAGAAATTAAAAGAAGACTGTTCGTTACGGGCATTTTCTTCCTTCCAGTTAGAGGTTGCTCTCATCTGTTTGCTGTCAATCAAACAAAATATTTTTGAGAAAGCATACACAACTGCGATCGCCCGGAATAATCAGTTAGGTGCGAAAATAAAAATGGTAAATTGGGGCTTGCTGTGCGGCACCCACCGCAGATGAGTTACTTTGTTATGTTTTTGATAACTCGTTCGAGTGAATTTGCTTCTTGAGTTTTGCCTTGCTTTTTCAATAAATCTCTGGCTTTTTTAAATGATTCTACTGCATCTGATACTTTATCTTGTGCGTAGAGAACTTGCCCAAACATATAATGAAATTCTGGGACATTCGGTTTGAGACGAATTGCGGTTTGAAAATTGGGAACTGCTTCTTCTAGTTTGTTTTGATTGGCTAGAAGGCTACCTAAGTTAGCGTAAGCTTCGGCTAAATTAGGGTCGATTTGAATTGCTCTGCGAAAGGCTGCTTCTGCACCTTCTGTATCTTGTTTTGCAGCCAAACTTAAGCCTTGCTGAAAATATTCATTGGCTCCTGTATTTTGAACTAAGATATTTTTTACAGGTGATTCTGCCCGCACTGGCAAAGAAATGTTTGCAGCACAAACTAAAGCTACTGTCAACAGGCTGGTGCTGGCCGTCACACCTAAAAATCTATCTTTTTTGTATCCGCTTAACATTGGCAATCAACCTTATTTTTCAAGCTATAAAATGTTGGTTAGAGGGTTTAATCAGTCTCTTCTAAAAATGTTTGTACTCGACCGTTAGGTCTCAAAACTACTCGGATTTTCGGGATTTTTCCGTTGGAAACGGGAGAAACAAAGGGCTCGCCGACTAAGGGCATATTAACTTGTTCGATATTATCGGATGCTGCTTTTCCCATCGGCACAATAGTTTTAATTGACCCGTTTTCGTCTATCTGCAGGCTGTATTCCAAAGTTTGTTCCATTCCTTCGGTCGGCTTCCAGCGTTCTTCAAAGTAAGTTCTAGCTTCTGAAACTTGAGGAATTGTATCAAATAAAGTGCGATTTTTTTTGCTCGCTGCTGCTTGATTGTTGTCTGCGGACTCGGCTTGGGGTTGGGTGTCCTCAAGGG
>NZ_CAWPRX010000161.1:0-60437 GCF_963890365.1 Tychonema sp. LEGE 07196
CCCCCTCCCCCTCGAAAGATGATGATATTGATGAAAACTTCATTGCTAATTTCGACCCCAATGCACCCCTAACACTTGAAACTCAATATCAACTCGCTCAAGATGAGGAAAGCCCACTGCCCCCGCCTGTTTCCGAAAGAGGCGTTCCTAGAGCAGTGACAATGCTGCTGTTGACTGGTGGAATACTATTGCTAGGACTGCTAATTTGGCAATTTATCAAGCCTAAATCACCTCGCGAACCTATCGCACAATCAACACCAAAAGAAAGCTCTTCTGGCACCATTAAAGATGAAAAACCGGAGTTGCTGGCTAAATTAGCTTACCAAGACCAACAAAAACTGTTAGCCGAAAAACCGCAAAAAACCGCAAAACCCAAAACAGAACCGTCACCCAAACCGTCAAGAGCCCCACGAAATCCTCGAACTCCGCGTCTAGTTACTACCCGGAGCTCCGCACCGCCACCTACTCCTCTACGCGAACCCCTACCCGCACCCAGAACAGTAGTGCGGACGGTAACAGTACCCGCACCCATACCTCAAAGAGTACCCTCAAGAACACCCGCACCGGCCCCCATACTCAAACCGTTAGTACCCCCACCTTTAATTCCAACTCCAACATCCGAAAAAATCGACCCGTTTGAGCGGTGGAATCAACTCGCCCAACTCGGACAAATCAGGGGGAATTTTGACCCTAACCGAATAGCGAATGCCGTGAGTGCAACACCAAGCACTCCAGCGACAACAAGTGCTACCGCCGCCGCTAGTACGAACCCAACTCCAACAAGTGAATTCCTAACAGTCAATATCGGCAACCAAAAGTTGCAACCCTCATACGTTTCTTTGGAACAAATCCCACAAGAATTATATAACCGCCCAAATAACGCCACCAGGGAAAAGCTACACCCGGAATTTCCCCCGCCAGAGGACAGCCTCGAAACCGCCGACAACTCCCAAAACCCCACCAACCAATTAACTCCGGCTCCCTTTTCCCCCCAAACAAGTTCCGATTCTACTGATAACTCAATCGAGACGGAGGCTCGACTGAGCGCGAGCCGAACGTCCTTGCCCGCCGATACAGAATTTCAAACCCTTTCCCCTGAAGCTGCTCCAGAGGCTTCTGCCTTAACAAACTCCCCAACCCTAGAACAAGTAAACTCCCCAGGGGCAAAAGGCATTCTCAACCGCACGCCCCAAAGTTCTTCAACCTCCCAAACAGCTCAGGTTCCCCTTGGAACCACAGCCAACAGCGTAGTTTCGGTTCCCCTGTTGTGGGATGAAGGCTCAGGCAAACAGCTTTACGACAAATTTGCCGTCACCCTCACAGCCGACTTCACGGCAACTGACGGCTCTATTGCTTTTTCTGCGGGCACGGTTGTCATTGCCAAAGCCAGCACCGTCAGCAAGACCAATCGCATGGTACAAGCTACTGCTGTGGCGCTCGTCTACTCTGATAGCAACGGTCAGATTAAACAGCAGCCCATTCCAGAAGGCGCAATTTTGATTGCAGGAGAGGGTGGAGGGCCACTAATTGCTTCAGGCTACTTCGACCCCGGTTCCGATATTGCCGGACAGGATATCCTCACCGCAGTGCTGTCGGGAGTTGGACGAGTCGGGCAAGTATTCGCAGAGCCTAAAGTCAGGAGTTCTAGCAGTATTAGTGGCGGGTTTGGAAGCAGTACGACCACCGTTGAAAGTCGAGACCCCCAAATTTGGTCAGCCGTCCTCGATGGCTTCTTCAGCCCCCTAGCAAAACGGATGGAAAGCCGCTCAGATAGAGCAACTGAAGAACTTTTAAACCGCCCTAACGTAGCTGTGGTTAATAAAGGAACCCCCGTTTCTATTACTGTTAACAGCTTTCTCAACATTTACCGTTGACCGAGGCGTTGGTAAACGGTTAAGTCGCCCCAACGCGACTGCGATTAGTAAATAAAATCCCCGTTTCTACTGTCAACAATTTTCTCAACATCAACCGATAACTGCCATGACGAATCGCATCCAATCTCCAATAATGCTTTCCCTCGGAGGGCTTTTGTTCACAGCAGTGTTCGCCGCTGCAAGCTACCCCGACTGTGCTTTTGCTCAATCAAGAGTAACAGGCTATCAAACTGTGGGTCGAGATATTGCCGTCAATAGTGCGATCGATATTTTAGTCTATCCCGGTCGCGCAAGTGCGATCGACTTCAGCTCAACCGACGAAGCTCTCGCCTACGTTTTAATTGCCGACCCCTCAAAAATAGTTTTCAGCACCGATGCACAGTTGGCAAGCGGCCAAGCCAAAACTGTTTTCTTACGTCCCATTCAAGCGCTCAATTTTCCGGGAGCTACCACAGCTACCATCACTAACCTTTCAATCAAAACTGTAGATTCAAAAGGGAAACAGCGACTTTACAACTTCAACATCGTTCCTACCAACAAAGAACCAGAACACTTAGGAATTCGCATCGCTCCCGTCACCCCAAGAATGTCGCCGACTGTGAACGTTGATAGAGGTCGCGCACCCTCTGCATCAGATGTTGAAAAAGGATTGCTGATTGCCATTCAAAGAGGCTACACAGCAGCCAACGACCCAGTAGTCTACAGCGTGCGACAATTTTTAGCTCTGGTAAGAAATCAGAATCTATCGGCGGCCGATGCTGCTGCACGAGCCGGAGTAGACTTGTCTGTGATTGTCGAGCTGAGCCGCATTGCACGAGAAGAATTCAACTACCCTCGAACAAGATTTCAACAGCGACAACCGCCAACAGCCCGAACTACTAGGCTTCTTAAAAGTAGCTCTGCTTTTTGATTGGAGCCGGAGCTGCGGGAATAGGTAACGGGAATGGGGAATGGGGAGTGGGAGAGAATTTGACTGACTGTCTCCTCACTTCAAATTCCGCTTCATCAAAATTGTTGGGGAAAAGGTAATTTGGAAAAAGGTAGTTAACTCATAACTCATAACCGAAGAGCGCTTGGGGGGAGGCTCTCGGCAATCTCATAACTTCCTATTACCCATCCGATTATCGAAAAATTGAGATGCGAATCCTCTCCTCAATACTGCCCGCGCTGAGTCAGGCGGGAGCCTGTGTCGCTAGCCGCTCGCTCTGAGCACTTATGGCTTTTGACTGATTCAGATTGGTTTGAGGCTGCGCTACTAATAGGAATTAGTCAAACAGCATAACGAGACCGAGCGGGGATGGTGAATGAGGAGAGGAGAACTCTTTTACTTTTTACTTAACGCGAAGCTGAGTTATGAGTCATAACTCAAAACTCTTTACTTACTCCCAAACCGCTACACTCATTACCGCTATTCTTCTTTCTCTGACGAGAGCGCCCACGAGCGTCTTTCATCTGTTCGTTAAATAGGTATTCTTTGAACGGTTCGGGAGCAACATCAAATCCGGCTATTTTACACCCTAATCATTATGATCCTAGCTCCGGCTGTTGGCAAGCCAATTACCTTCTTGCCAATTACCTTTTTCCTAATTACCAAATAATAAAGGGGTTATCAAACCGCATAGGGTGTTAATTCCCTCTGAAAAAAAACGTTTTTTTTCTCATTCCCACTCCCTTTTTTCAACCAATGTTCCGCCCAAAAAGCTCAGTCAAAAAAAAGTCTGCCCTCCCGCTGCGCGTTGTGCTTACAGTTCCCAACGCTCTTTTGATTTCAACTTTACTATGTCTGACGGGATGGCTTTCTTTTCAAACAGGGCGGCAGACGATGAACGACTTGGTTGCACAGCTATTGGGAGAAGCAACGAGCCGCATCTCTGACCGCCTTGACAACTACTTAAAAGAAGGAGTTCTTGACAACTACTTAAAAGAAGGGGCTGGGGTTGGGAAAGGAGAAAAGAATTACAGTCAAATTCCAACTAATTCGGTAAATCAACTTTCTCCAAGTCAAACAGCCGGAGTCACAATCAAATCAAATGGGAAAAGAAATGGGTCAGACTCTCCAAAAACAATATTCCGTCAACAAAAAACAAATTCTGCTTTTCCCACCCCAACCTCAAAATTCAACTTGCACGATTTCCACATCAGCCCTAACTGTCAAGCCTTTATCTTAGACCGTTCGGGACGTTTAGTTGCTCGGAACGAGGTAACTGAACCAAAACCGTCTATTTCTGTTGACGGACTGCAGCGAGTTCGCACCCAAGCTCTCCAACAAAAAGTAATCCGGCTTTCAACAGAGTATTTGCTTAAACATTATGGCAGCCTCGCTGCTATTAACAGCAGCCAAAATCTTAACTTTACTGCCAGCAACTCACTATATTTGCTGCAAGTCAGACCTTTTGAAAACTCGAATGGCTTAAATTGGCTGATTGTGGCAGTTGTACCCGAAACCGACTTCACGGGCAAAGTTCAGGCCAATACTCGCAACACTATTTTGCTCGTACTGCTGGCTTTGGTTCTTTCTATCTGCCTTTTGCTGTCCATTTCCCTAAGAATAGAACAGCGGCTACTGCGATTAATTTCGGCAACAGAGGCGATAGCTGGCGGCGATTTCGACTCAACAGTTTCAGGTAGTGGCGTTGCGGAACTCGAAGCCTTAGCTTGTGCTTTCGAGCGCATGAATTGCCAGTTAAAAGCATCTCGCAAGCGGTTAGAAGAATATTCCGGCGATTTAAAGCGGCAAGTTGCACAGAAAACGAAGGAACTAAAACAAGCTAAAATTGCCGCCGAAAGCGCCAATCGCGCTAAAAGTACCTTTCTGGCTAATATGAGCCACGAATTGAGAACGCCTCTGAATGCGATTATCGGTTTTGCCCACCTCCTTGTAAACTCTAAAAAAACTGCACCGGAACAGCAGTCGAGTTTAGATGTTATCAATCGCAGTGGCGAGCATTTGTTGAAACTAATCAACGATATTTTGTCGCTGTCTAAGATTGAAGCTGGTCAAATTACCCTCGAATCAAATGCTTTTGACCTGTACAGTTTGCTCAATGATATAGAAGGGATGTTCCAACTCAAAACTCAATCTAAAGGGTTGCAACTTGTTTTTGAACGCAGTTCAGATGTACCGCAATATGTCCGAACTGATGAAAGCAAGCTGCGCCAAGTTTTGATTAATCTGTTGGGTAATGCTGTTAAATTTGCTGAGACGGGTAGGGTGAAGCTGACTGTAAAATGCCTTCAGTTGCTGGCAAAAAAACCGTTATCCAAATTCTTTCTCCAGTTCTCTGTGAAGGATACAGGCCCAGGCATTGCTCCTGACGAGGTTAGCCGTTTGTTCAAGCCGTTCGTGCAAACTGAAGCTGGCCGGAAATCGCAAACGGGAACGGGCTTGGGATTGCCAATCAGTAACTCTTTCGTCAAGCTGATGGGTGGTGAGATTAAGGTCAAAAGTTCTGTGGGGAAAGGAACGGTTTTTAGTTTTTACGTTAAAGTCAGTCATGCAAGTGAGAGCGAAATTTATGACAGACTGCCGCAAAAACGAGTGAAGGGGTTGGCACCTAACCAACAAATTTATCGCATTCTGGTAGCGGACGATGAGTCGGCAAATCGGTTGTTGTTAACTCAGATATTGAAGTCGGCTGGTTTTGTTGTGCGGTTTGCGGATAACGGGATTGAGGCGGTTAAGTTGTGGCGGAAGTACAAGCCGGATTTAATTTGGATGGATTTGAGGATGCCTGTTTTAGACGGCTTTCAAGCAGTTCAACAAATTCGAGCTCTGCCTGACGGTTCTAACACTAAGATTATTGCTTTGAGCGCTAATGCTTTTGTTAAAACCCAGGAACTTGCCTTGTCGAATGGCTTTGATGATTTTGTTGCCAAACCGTTCCGAGAGGCTGTAATTTTTGAGAAGATGGCGCTTCATTTGGGTGTTCGCTATATCTATGAAGAGGGTTCGGCGAGGAAGTCCGAACAGGATGAGCCTGTTATGCAACTGACTCCTGAGTCGCTGGCTCGGTTGCCGAGGGAGTCGATTGAGAAGCTTTATAAAGCAGCCGCTTGTGGAGACGAGCAAGCGGTAAGGCTGTTGATTGAGCGAATTCCGCTGTCGCAGAAGCAAATTGCTGTGGCTCTGACTAAATTAGTTGACAATATGAGCTTAGATATTATCAGCGATTTGACTCAACACTAGCTTTAAATGCTAACTGCGATCGCAGTTAGCGGTGAAAAGTTCTCAAAGTTCTTTCAAAGATTAGCCTACAATAAGCCGCAGTCCACTAATATTGTTTAATCAACACGTTTCAGAGCGTGCTTAAAAATAAATGAGCAAAATTATTGCGCTGTTCAACCAGTCAGGCGGCGTCTCCAAAACCAGTTTGACAATGAATTTAGGCTACCATTTAGCCAAGCGGAAGCAAAAAGTCTTGTTAGTAGATATGGACCCCCAAGCCTCACTTACCGCCTTCATGGGCTTGGAACCCTCTGAGTTACAGGAAACTGTGTACGAGTCCATTATGAACGGTTCTGACGCGGCGCTCCGCAAAAACCTTCACAACATGGACTTGCTCCCTTCTAATATTAATTTGAGCGGAGCAGAGCTGGAACTGGTGGTGGCTGACATGAGAGATAGTCGGCTAAAAGAAGTCATTGACCCCCTTAGCTCGCACTATGACTTCATATTGATAGACTGCCCTCCTTCGCTAGGCATCCTATCCTATATCAGTCTAGTTGCCTCCACTCACGTCTTAATTCCGATTCAGACTGAATATAAAGCTCTCAAAGGAACCGAATTGCTGTTGCAAACTATTGCTCGCGTCAGAAAACGCGCTAATCGGAAATTGCAGATTGCTGGAGTGATTCCGACGCTGTACGATACCCGTACTGTGCAGGCCTTTCAAAGTTTGCAGTCAATTACTACTTCTCTGGAGAAGATTGGTGCGATTTACCCCGCCGTGCCTCGGACTGTGGCTTTTGCCGATGCGTCACAGCAACACGTACCTCTGGCCGTGTACAATCCAAAACATCCAGCCGTCGCCGTACTCGATACTATTGCACAAGGACTCTTAGCTCTGGCATGAATCAAAAGCGCGACAGTCAGCCTTATCAAATCAAAGGAGTTGAGGCTCTATTAGGAACCAGCGACAGTGCAGATGCCGCATCCGAATTTGTCTCAATACACAAAATTGTCTTGCCCCAGCAGCAGCCGCGCCGCTATTTCGATCCGACAGCTATGCAAGAACTGGTGGAGTCAGTCAAGCAGCTAGGAATTCTGCAACCGCTCCTGGTACGCCCCATAGATGGCAACAAGTACGAATTGGTAGCGGGAGAACGGCGCTATCGAGCCGCGTCGTCGTTAGGCTTGACTGAAGTTCCTGTCGTGATTCGGGAACTGACAGACACAGAGGCTCTGCAAATTGCACTGCTGGAGAACTTGCAGCGGGAAGATTTGAATGCGATTGAGGAAACCGAGGGGATTCTGCAATTGCTGGCAATGAAATTAAACTCTACCTCCTCGTCTGTTATTGCTTTGCTCGGAGCGGCCGCGCACCCGGAACGCACGGGTGTGGATAACGTTATCCACAGCTCGGACTGGCAAATAGTAATCGATATATTTGCACTCGTTGGGAAGTACACTCCAGAGAGCTTCCGAACCAATCGCCTCCCCTTGCTGAACCTGCCAGATGATGTGATTGGAGCGCTGCGGAAAGGACGGATTGAGTATACCAAAGCCAGAGCGATCGCCCGAGTTAAGGATAGCTCGGAGCGCTCGCAATTACTAGAGGAGGCGATCGATCTCGACCTCTCCTTGACCCAAATCAAACAGCGCATTGCCGATTTAAAAGCGAAAACTACGGGGGAGGAGACGGCACCGGATCGATCGCTTAAAAGTCGCGTAGATGCAGCTTATGGCAGAGTGAAAAAATCTAAGGTTTGGGATGACCCCAAAAAGCAAAAGAAACTAGAGAAGCTGTTAGCTGAACTGGAAGCATTGGTGGGTGACGGATAGGAAAAATGAAGCGAATTTTAACTAACTCGCGGGAAGTCCCGCGATCTATCTGAAAGATGAGCGTCGGGTTAGCACAAGGTAGGGTTCATTCATGACCCCTACCGGACTTTGTGTTCTAACCGACGAAAGCGGTTGCTATATTTGTCAACTGCGAGTACGGCGAAAGAAATAGGTTCTCCAATTTATGTCCGATGAATTCCCCATCATTATTGTCACCCCTCAAGCTTACGAACTCTCCAAGACTGAGGCAATGGGAAGCAAGTATAAGTTTTGGTTTGAACACCCAGAACTCGGCCGCTGCCTGTACAAACAAGCAAGACTTGATTTAGGCGAAGATTGGGCAGAAAAAGTGGCCTCCGAATTGTGCGAATTACTGGGAATTCCTCATGCTAATTATGAACTGGCCGCCACGAGTGAGGGGAATCTCGGTGTAGTCTCTTCTTACTTTTTACCCAACGGTGGCACCCTCGTTCACGGTAACGAACTTCTTACTCCCATCGTGCCAAATTACCCCACCTTTGCAACCTACAACCTGTCACAACATACAATTGATCTAGTGTTGAGAATTATCTCTGATGAATCTGTGAACTTACCCATTGGTTGGACAGTACCCAGTGGCATCCAAAAAGCTGTAGAAGTGTTTGTCGGCTATCTTCTGTTAGATGCGTGGATTGGCAATGGCGATCGCCACCACGAAAACTGGGGTGTTGTCCGAAATAAGGCAGTGCCTACTACATCCGAAACAACACACCTAGCACCCACTGCATCCGAAACAGCACACCTAGCGTCTACTACATCCAAAACAGCACACCTAGCACCCAGTTACGATCATGCTTCCAGTCTGGGGCGCGACCTCTCAGATGAACAAAGGCAAAAACGCTCAGTAGAGGCTTATGCTAACAAATGTTTCTCGGCGTTTTATGGCAGCGTTGATGATAAAAAGCCTCTCAAAACTGTTGATGTATTTGACTGCGCTGCACGTCGATTTCCGAATGCAGCGCATATATGGCTTGAGCAACTTGAAAGTATCTCAAAGGCGAATATACTAGATATTTTTAATCGAATTCCTAACACTCGTATCTCACCGATTGCAGCCGAGTTTGCCCAAAAGATTCTTGAATTCAATCAACACAGACTGCTTAACTTGAGGAAAACGCTACCGTGAAAACACACTCAACGCTTTTTTTGGCTTGGCAAGATCCAAACAGCCGTTCCTGGTTTCCCATTGGCAGGCTAACATTTGACGGAACCAACTACCAATTTACCTACACGCAAGGCGTTTTAGAAGCTCAACAGAAGTGCGGTTTTGAACCCTTGCCCTCGTTTCCGCGCTTAGGTGAAGTATATACATCAACCTACTTATTTTCCGTATTTGCTAATCGGTTGATGCCTAAAAATCGCCCCGATTACTCAAGTTTTATTCACTGGCTAAATCTGACTCAAAATGAAAGCGATCCAATTGCCATGTTAGCCCGCAGCGGTGGGCGGCGAGAAACAGATACTCTAACTGTTTTTCTCATTCCTGAACCAGATTCAGAAGGGCGGTATCGCCTTCACTTTTTCTTGCACGGACTGCGGTATTTGCCACCCTGTGCAATTGAGCGAATTAACCGCTTAGAGACAGGACAAAATTTGTGGTTAGCTCACGAATTTCAAAATCATTATGATTCTAAAGCATTGACTTTAAATACAGAAGACCACCATATTGTCGGGTATTGTCCGCGATATTTGAATAGTGAGATTTTTGAAGTTCTATTGAGGAATCCCAGTTTGGTAGAGGTGCGCGTAGAGCAAGTCAATCTACCGCCGACACCACTCCAGTTTCGCCTGCTGTGTAATATAACTGCTCAATGCTATAATGACTTTCGCCCCTTTTCAAGTTATGAATATCAGCCCCTCAGCAGCTCTTGGGTTTAATAACTGCATCTAAATAACTAGACAATACTGTATATAACTCGACAAAACATTTGGTATAATGGCTCCATGTCTAGCTTGTCTAGATTTGTGTAGGTTCTATCGAGCGGTACTGGAAAACCCCCGCAACTTCGAGTTAGACTCCTCTTGGCAAAGTTGAGCCAAACATTCATCACCGCAATTCGCTCAGGAGCCTTTTCGCAATCCGGCCTGCTCGATCGGCGCTTTCTTCCCCAATCCGGTCTCACCGGAGTGCTACTGAAGAGCAGAATGTAGCAATTTAGTATCAATTGCTACATTCTGCACCAAATATCCGAGAGAGCCCGACTGCTAAAAGCCGATCGACTGCTCGCGAGCGAGCGCCCTCAATATCTCAAAGCGGTTCTATACTGGGCTTTTTTCTTGTTGGTGCAAAGATTCTGCAAATTCACGAAGTTGAGCAAGCGCTTCTTCGGATAAGTTTTCAAGCATTGAATTTAGCTGCTTTTTATTACCATTTTCGGGGCGGCTGGTGGCGAGAGATTGTGTTGCTATCGGAGAGAGTTCGCGCTGTAAAAAATCTTCAAATAGCTGAAAAAATGTATCAAGCGCTTGGGATTCATCTTCTGAATAAAAAAGGATAATTCGCGCCCAAGACCGGGTAGATTGCTGGTTAAATTGCTTTTCTATCCAGTCTTGAAATTCGGCAAATTCTTGTTCCTGTTCAGTAACAGGAATTCCGAGTTGGCGACAGGCACAAGTGTAACCGTCTAAAAAAGCTTGCAGACTAAAGATAGAACGCTTGCCAAGATAAAGGGCGGGTCTAGCTTTAATTTTATCTAAAAGCTGATAAAAATTGTTGTCTGCCGTAATTGGGGGTGTAGCTTGAGGATTTTTCCAGGCATATTCTTTGAGGGAGGCGGGTTCTGAGGGCTTTTCTCCTTGGTTAAATTCTGCAAGTAGTTCAAAAAAGTAATTGAAGGCTTCTCTATCATTGATGCAGAAAAGTTGAATGATGTTTGCCCAAGAGTTAACGGTTTTGACTTTTAATTTTTTCTGAATCCAAGGTTGAAAGTCTCGATAAAAATCCTGTTCTTCTGAAGTGATTGAGATGCGTAAATCTCGCTTTGCTATTTTGTAGCCATTTAAAAACATGAACAGATGAGGCAGGGAAGTTTGTCTTAAATATTTCGTGGGTTGATTTTTGATTTCTGCTAGAATGTCATAGAGTTGACTCATTTGATTGACCTTCATTTTGGTTAAAAGTTGTACTATCAAATTCTGTAATAATGAATTCTTCGCTAATGAATTGAAAGTCGTTTAGCCAATCTTCGCGGGTTATTCCTACTTAAACACTTTGAACTGAGGCGAAAATTTGGTCAGCAGATTCAGCACTTCATCTTTCAATTTGGTTCCCTTCACCGCCATCCGGCTCCTCAATTAAATCTAAACTTAGTATAAAACGCTCTAAGAGGACTTCCTCTGAGAGAAGCCCGCGCTGTACCGCCTAGCGGTCAGCGTCGGGAGTACATCACCGCACCAAACTAGCCAGGAGTCCCGACGCTTCCCGCTGCAAGCTCTGCCGATTGTCATCGTAGCAATTAAGGACGTTCGAGCTGGTATGGCGGCTCAACTTCTGCGCCATTCGCGTATTGCCGTTGCTTGCATCTAACAGAGTCGTAATTGCAGCGTGGCGTATTCTGTGCGGGCTGATTCTTTTAGGAATTCCCGCAGCGGAGCAAGTTGAGAAAACAAGCTTGTAAATAGCGTACCCGCTCAACCTCAACCCGTATTCCCGCTTTGTCAAAGCGATAAATAAAGGCTCTTGGGGCATTGCAGCTCCCCGCACGCTCAGCCAATCAGAAATCGCATCTGCCGTCGCGCTGTGCAAGTCAATTAGCTGCGCTTGAGTTCCCCTACCTTTGCCGTAAATGTTCAGAGTTCGGGCTAGCGGGTCAAAGTCGCCAATATTGGCTCCGCCGATCTCCCCCCGGCGCAGCGCATTGTCCCACAGCAGCCGGAGAACTGCATAGTCGCGCTTTCCCTGGGGTGTACTCCGGTCAGGAATTTCCAACACCGACTGCATCGCCGCCACATTCTCAGAAGCAACTCGGCCAAACCCTGTAGTATCCCGGTAAGGAACCACCTTCTCTCCTTCAACATCTACCAAACTCCACTCGCACTCGCCCACCTTGCGAGCAAAATTCACTCCTCTTTTGATCGCCGCCAGCCGCCGATTAATCGTCGCTTCCTTGAGTCCCTTGTCGATTAGTTTGGCTTTATATTTGAGAACCACCGCGACAGCGGCGAAGCGGTTCAGCCGTAGGAACTCGCGCACCAATGCTGGGTGCGGTTCCTGCTCCGTCATTGTCGTAAAGAAATCGTACAAGTCTTTCTCATAAGCACGCCTAGTGTTGACAGAGCGCTTGGCAGCTAACAGCTCTGCCACTAGGTCGCGCGTCGAAGCTATTTCTCCAAAGGAATTAGTAGCGTGTTCTAAGTCCATAGCCGGCCTCATAATGTGGCTTTCCAGACCAGATTACCCGATCAAGAGGTGCAAATAGCACAAGATTCAACCTTGAAAGACAACTTGAATACGTGCAGAAAATTTGCTGGGCTGTAAAAATACTCAGTTTCAATTTTGAGTCTCAACACTACTTATAACTAAAATTTATTGACGATTTGACGATTCTCCTGAACTTCCCTGTTTGTAAAGGTTTCAACTTCTAAGCTTCATTGACGATTTTTGACATTGTTTTTGACGATTCTCCCCAAATGCTTTCCCACTATAAGTTTGGGGAATAGCCGCTCTGTTTTTGACGATTCTGACGATTGGTTGATCGACCTGTCGCGATCGTCATTGACGACTTACGCCTGACATGATCCGGTCGCCACTGCTATCTGATTGACAATCGTCAATGACGATTCTGAATTGTCAAAGCTGTTATTGACGATTGAAGTGCTTATGGAGTAAAAGTTTTAGGGAATCGTCAAATCGTCAACGCTAATTTTAAGCTTTTGCAAAAAAGGGATCGGCAGGCCTTCGCGATCACACTCGGGAGCAACTAACTTCCCTGTAGCGTTTTGAACCAGCATCCGACATAACCTTGGCTTTTGAGGACTTGATGCCTCACGAGTGTCCTAACTCAAGGTCACGACAAATTTTCTTTGACGATTTGACGATTCTTCTAAACTATCGTAGTTATAAGGCTTTCAGCTTCTAACTTTCATTGACGATTATTGACATTGTTTTTGACGATTCTCCCCAAACGCTTTTTCAGCATGGATTTTGGGGATATACTGCAAATTTTTGACGATTTTGACGATTGCTTGACGCCCATCGCCCTATCAAGCTGGCAGGGAAGCGGATTGTCCTTGTTATCGCGGGAGCGGGCGATCGTGAATTTATTGGGATGTGGCTGGGGAATCGTCAATGACGATTGAAAATCGTCAAAGCTGCTATTGACGGGGGAACTGCTTGATGTGTAAGAGTTTCAAACTATCGCCAAATCGTCAATGCAATTTTTAAATTAGCAGTAAATTAGATGCCGGATAGTCCGTCGCGATCGTCCACAACCAACTTGCACCCCAGCATTTTCCGCTTTTCTCCTAACACAGCTTTTACAAAGGGGTTGGGATTCAGTGTCAAGCCGTGAACCAGAGCGCGACTAAAAAAGAAATTTTCTTTGACGATTTGACGATTCTCCTAAACTCTTCTATTTATAAAGCTTTCAGCTTCTAGCTTTTATTGACGATTATTGACATTATTTTTGACGATTCTCGATAAACGCTTTCTCTGCAAGGGCTGTGGGAATGTACTGCGAGTTTTTGACGATTCTGACGATTGCTTGACAACCTCTGGTGGACAAGCGAACTGCCACTATCACATGAACTCGATGTAAGCGAATGAGCAGGACTTACGCAGTTACTCTATATATAGTTATTTAATGTAGACTTTAATTTACTAAAACACTATATATACCGTTTTTTGTAAGTCCCGCGAGTAAGGTCAACAATGAATCGTCAATGACGATTCTGAATCGTCAAAGCTATTACTGACGATTGAAGTGCTTACGGGGTAAGAGTTTTAGGGAATCGTCAAATCGTCAACAAAAAAATAGGACACCACACCACCTATGGCGCTATATGGCGCTTGATGTAATTACCGTGAGTAACGTCAGCAGTGAATCGTCAATGACGATTCTGAATCGTCAAAGCTGTTATTGACGACTGAAGTGCTTATGGGGTAAGAGTTCTATGGAATCGTCAAATCGTCAACAAAAAATTTGGTGTACTCGGAGTTTTCTACGATTCTGACGATTGCTTGACGAGTCCAGCTTGCCGAACTAGCAGTTTGTAGGTTGCCGCTGTTACCAGTATGCTCACCTGCGGGCGATCGTAAATCTCTTGGGATGTGCTGAGGAATCGTCAATGACGATTTTCAATCGTCGAAGCTGTTATTGACGAGGGAACAGCTTGTTCTGTGGGAGTTTCAAACTATCGTCAAATCGTCAACGCAATTTTTAAACTAGCGGTAATTAGGTATCCGGTGACAATTGCGATCGCCCACAACCGACTGGACTTTAGTGTCTTCCGCTCTTCTCCCAACACAGCTTCTTTCTTGAAGCAACAGACGAAGGTTTCAATGCTCAGCTTTAGCCCTGGCTGCCAACAGTTACAAATTTCGCCCAACGTGCAAGACGATTATAGTGAACTGTTCTCTCTGTAAAGGTTTTAGCTTTTAAGAATCATTGGTGATTTTTTACAAAATTTTTGACCACGACTCACTCCGCGACAAAAAATGTGGTGGTTTGATGCGTTACGCTATCACTTCGCACCTTACATATAGAGGTTTTGCGTAAGTCTGGTTGACGATTCTCGCGATCGAGTTCACTCCACATAAGGCAAGAGGGATGCGCTACCTGGTTTTGACGATTGAAGTGCAAATACCCGCTAAGGTCAGATTTCTATCATGCGGTTTGAGGAATGCCCTGCCTGGTTTTGACGATTCTGACTCCGGTACGAGCAGCCCCACCGTGTAGAGCGCTCCAGACGGGAAGCGCGATCGTCAATGACGGTTGAGAATCGTCACAACTGTCATTATTGATAACGTAATCGCTTACTCTGGAAGACTTTGGAAGAATCGCTGCTGTCGGAGGACGGCATTTTTTGCAAGTTGCCACAAATACCCTGGACTGCACTTGCAACTCGGTTCGCGCGATCGCTCTGCGGGCTTGCAACTAATACCATTTCCGAAAAATTCTGCAACAGTAGCAACTTTTTTGTTGGCTTTGACTTGCGAATCAACCCAACGCTCGTGTTTGTAGCAGGGTTTTTCGGAAATGATATAACCGCCAAAACGTGGCCGAGCAACAATTATCTTAGAATCCGCCACTTGAAAGACTTACCGACCTTTTTCGTTTCACCGAGGTTCATCGAAACCATTTGGTTGAAGACCGCAGCCGTAAAGTCGGTGTTCGACATCTGGCGCAGTTTAGCTCCTGCAACGAGTTCGCGACAGTTGCGGTATGCTTCACGGGTGCTGATCCAACCTTCAGCAACCGTGTCCCGCAACTCTTCTGATTTCTGAATCAGTTTCTGGATGACCGGGACTGTATCGTCCTCATCTTGCTGCTGCCCTTTGTAAAGCACTTCAGCCTGGTTGATGTAGAAGTAGCTGGTGGCGATCGCCTTTTGAATGATGTCGGCCCCAATCAAGGTAGGGATTTCAATCTCAAAAGGCTTCTCGGAATGTTCCCTGCCTGAGAGCTTCCACTCTTCTTTCAACTGCAAGTAAGTTTTGAGGGTGCCGTCCAGGTTTTTCAACTTGCAGATTTCGTGCAAGCAATGCAGGATGAGGGCAATCCGCAGGCAGTACCCACTCCACTTGGACATGGCTAGCTGGAAGCCTTCATTAAGTTCAGCTTCTTCGCGCTCGACCATCGGGTTGAAGAAGTGCTGTTCGTAGTAGTCGGCTGCCGAGTCGCTGAGGTGGTAAGTAATCGGAAAACCCTGGTAAACAGTGCGGTTCGTTTCATCTCTGAGCACTTCGCCTGTCTCCTCATTTTGAACGGGACGATAGTGCATTTTGAGGACGGAAAGTTTGTGGTAGATGTCTTTGAGAAAGGCGTCAATGTCGGGGTAGGGCAGTCGCGTCCGCCGCCGTTTGGGCATCTGGGCCAAGCAGATTACCCACCGGGCCATCCAGCCGCTGGAAATTTTGCGGGGCGTCATCTCTTCGTCAAGCGTCTTGCGCTGGATGGTGCCGGTGATGGGGACGCACGACCTCTCCACCTCGACTCGGCGATCGCGGTCAATGAGGATGACTTTGGGACCGCCGCCGTTGTTGAGCGTGAGGTAAAAGGCTTCGTCGTCCCCCTTGCCAGACCGATATTTGTTGAGGGCTTTGAAGAAGCCGTCGATTTCGTCGCGGTGGACGAGGAAGCCGCGCGGATTTTCGTTGATGGTGCGGATCAGGGCTTCTACGGTGATGTGTTCGACCCAATACTCGCGGGGCACGGGTGGGGGCGGGAGTTCCTCGGGCGGGCTGTCAGGGTCTCGATTTTGCTGGGAGGCTTTTTGTGCTTCTTTGTAGCTTTTGAGGGCAATGCAGTATTCGCTGTTGGCCTCCTGCTGCAAGAGCCGGATGGGATTGACCATAACTTCTTGAGTTTGACTTTTAAGCTTCCCCGACCGGGCGGTGTTAATCGTCCACAGCACGCAGGACTTTTGTCTGAATCCAGGCCAAGCAACAACTTCAGCGGCCGTGCCGATCGCGCAGCCGAAGGTTGACCAACCTACTGTCATCAGGTGTTCGGCGCTGGTGGGCATTGCAGCAGCGATTTGTGCCAGGATGCAGGCAATTTCAGGCGGTAAAATTTGGTGCAAGTCGAGACTCTGCTTGCGCTTGCTAACTAAATCTTCAATAAGGGTTTTTTCGCTTTCGACTTCTGCGAACTGCCATTCTTGCAGTCGGGTTAAAACGATTTGTTCGACGTATTTGGGGTCGAGTTCCAAAGCTTGAGCGATTTGGGCACACTCGGATCTTCGTTCTGACAGGGGAATGTTGCCCCGTTCGAGGAGCCGATCGATATATTTGAGGAGCAGGTTTTCTTTCTGTTTGCTGTCAGAATCCGGCGGGTAAAAATTATCTGTAACCTCACTGTTGTTTGGCGGGATGCTCTCTGGCGCATCTGCTTGTAACTTTTGAGAATTGAGCTGCTGCTGGCTCGCGGTCGGTGATGCCCTGGGGCGCTTGTCGATACCCCATTCTCCTAAAATCCTGTCTTTAATGTGAGGGGGGCATGAAGCCTGGAAGGTTTCTCGATCCAGCCGGTAAATCTTTTTCCAGCAATTTTCAGAGTCTCCGCTGTGATATTCGGCGGCGGTTTGGCAAGCGGAGGGGCTAATGGTTTTGAGGATGCGCTGCCATTTGTAGGGATCTCGGCTGCTGTCTTCCATTTGCCCCCAGGCGTACTCGGCTAAGATTTCAGTGGTGCCGGAGTAGGAGATACTGTAGCGGTGGCAGAACTCTTCCCAGCCGTAGCATTCGGAGGCGAGAGCGGTCAGGGCGTCGGAGCGATCGCCTGTTTTGGCACCACCTGTCAGAATTTCAAGGGTGCGGGGGGAGATGAGGTCTTCTAGGCGAATTGCGCCGGGGACGTAACTTCCTACAGAACGGGGCGAGGTGTTGGCAGGAACAGACGGGTGCTGTTGCCGTGTTGGGTAAATACCAACATCTTCCGGTTTGGCAACTGTAGGCGGATATGCAACAAAATATTCCCAGCGGTATGGGATGCCGTTCGCGCCGACAGTAGGGGGCAGCAGGGTGTGACCGCCGTTTCGGGCAAGCAGTTCGCCCATTCGGGATCTGTCTCTATCTAGGCTGAAGGCTGTCCAATCTGGTTCTTCTGTGAAGGCGAGGATAACTCGATATCCGCCGGAAGGGGTGCGAAATCGAGGGGCGACATTCAGGAGGGGGTAGTCGTTGAACCACTGTTCAAGGCGCGCCTCAAAAGCTTGTGGCGAGGAGAAGACTTTTTCTTTGCGATCTAGATCGACAAAGGCGATGTAGTGACCCTGTGCATTAGGTCCGCCGCCGAGAGTGCCGATGCCAGTGGTGCGGGGGAACCACTTCGCTAAGTTTGCCTGAGTTGGCAATTGGTTTTGATAGGGTTTCCAACTGACTTTGACTGCTTTTCCTTTCTGGTTTATCCAAGCAGGCGCTTTGCCTCCGGGAACGTCGCAGTCCCTTTCGCATTCCTTGGGACATTCCGGCAGCGCAGGTCTGCCCAAGCAATTGTGGAGCCAGTCGATTGTCTGGGCGATCGTCTGGGGAGCCTGATTAATGTCGCTCATCGGTGCACCTCCAAGCGATATGAGAGGAATTGGGCGATGCCTGTTTTGACATCTTCCAAGTGCCGGCTCCGGGTTACCGAGAAGTTTTTGCTAAAAATTTGGCAATTTGTGTTGGCAAACCTCCTAATTTTGCTAAAGTTAAATAGCACCCAATTTTGCTTCCCCAGCCAAAAAGCTTGATGCGGCTGTGGATGCAGGTCAGTCTCCATCAAAAACCTCCAATTTGACCCCAATTATTTACCAATGGTAAATCTAGATTCACCCACAGTGAATTAAGGTGACAAATCTTAATGCTAATTTATGAAGCCTTCCACAATACTTTGAAACGTTATGACATCAGTGGCAAAGCCCTAGCTCGAGTTGCTGGGGTCAGCGAGAGTCTTGTGTCGCAGTTTAGGCACGGCAAGAAGGGTGTAACTGACGAGATGCTCGACAACCTGTTGGAGGCGATGCAGAAGATTGCTCCGGGAGCACGCAAACATTTTTGTTCGCTGGTAGCTGGGGAGCTGGTGGAAGGAGCGGGTGTGGAGAATGCAATTAAGGAGATTTCTATTGAGGAGATTCCTGAATTGTTGATGGCGATCGCGCGTTGCTGCAAATCGGGTGAGAGTCAAGTTTTGCAAGTGTAGTAACGCAGCACTTTCGATCTTCATTGTGACAGCTTAAAATACATCTGTTATAACCCTGTCAGCTTTATTGGTTTAAATATTATTCCTACATATATAGATATATCTTCCCTGTGGCATAGGCAGATTTGATGGCAGAGTAACACATCGCAAACCTGCACTTTCTATCAAATTTTTCATGTGAGTATCTTTAACAGGATAGAGACGCCAACCGAACAAATATTCTTGTTGCATTTGAGATGTTGGAATGAGTTTAAAATTTTCCTGATACGCACCATTTTCCCATTTGCCTTGAGCTTGTAGTATCCATTCATGGTTAAGTTGTTCTGATTTTTCTGTCCAGTTGTACTCAGATTTTTGCGAGAGGTTTGAATTGGATATAACTATAACACCTTCGTCAGCAAGCAAACAGCGACTATTGTTCAAACAAGAAAGCCTTTGCTCGTCGGTACTGAGATGCAGAAACTGACTACCGCCGAAAATAATTAGGCAAAATTTCCTTCTATTAATAGGTGGAGCCGTCATATCGCCAAGTATTAATTGAACCTTCTCTTTCAATCCGGGTTTAGCATTATTGAGTTTTTGCTCAAAGACGCTCAACATTTGAGGGGAGTTATCTAAGCCCACTACCGAAAAACCCATCTCTGCTAATGGAAGAAGTTTAAGTCCAGTGCCACATCCTATTTCCAATATCGGCTCTCCAAATTGTTCTGAGCAGAGCCTAAAAAACTCCGTATCTAAGTCTTGTCTGCCTAACCGTTCGATGATAAAATCATAAAGCTGAGCAAATAATGAATTTTTATACGAATTTCCAGATGTGTAGCCTTGTGCGTCCATATCTACTCCTGAAAAAAGTGTTTAAACGATCTGGTAACTATTGATTTCTAAACTGATTGCCTAACAGAATTAATTGTATGCTTGATCTCAGTTTTCACTCTGTTCAAATTCTCAACATTATCAAAAGGAACGGCGTTTGTTTAATCTGGAACCATACCGGGAGCAGAACCTGGTTAAACGATTGACCGACATGGTGTTGTTTCGGAGAATAACCCGCGTCTACTGCCCCTCGTAGCGACTGATGCCAAAAGCGATGTAGTTATGGGGAATTAACTCGGTGCGATCTGAATCGTTGACTATCAGACCTATAGTAGCATCGTGCACCCAATCGCTCCAATCCCACACTCGCCTCTCTTTTTCTGAGATTTGTACGGCGATGTAGATCCCCTCAGCTAGACGGGCACTCATCAGGTTATTACCGAAATCAAGTCCCAGGTAAAAATATTGCACGGGGACGTTTTTGCGGCGACTTGCAATTGCCTTGGTTAAGCCAACTGCCATCGCTGAGAGGGGCGCGATCGCCGGATTGAGGCGGGTTAAAGCTGCAAGGTATAGATTTCCATCTGGTTCTGCGTAACTAATAGCATCGCGATATTCCTCCAAGGTAGCATCAAGGTTGCCTGTAGTGTTGTAAATGGCACCAAGTAAGTTGTACATCCATGCTAAATCATCCACTGCATTCAAACGCACTAGCCACTTGATGGCATTACGGCAGAAATCTAGGGCATTGTTACCCACATCCCGCACCCCAACTGTCACAACACCGTTCACCGATGTTGAAAGTCTTGCGTACATCGCGTTCGTAAGCACGGTCTTTAAGTAAAAATACGCAGTTCTTTGAGGTAACTCGCGATGGCCTGCTGATGCTCGCGGACTCAGATGCGCCTGAAAGAACTGCGTATTTCTGGGCCATCGCGAGTTAAATCTGTTTTAAAAGAAGAAACAAACTCCGATAAATCAGAAATTGAAGACAAGAGCGATCACAGGTCACACTCACCTGCACCAATCAAAATTACCTATAGTTATTCCCGCGATAAATTGACAGTTTAATTGGCTAAAATGCGGGTAAAAATACGGCATCAATTGTTTGACAATACTCTGTAAAGTATACATTTAAATTAATTGATTTGAGAAAATACCACGCTGCAATTTCTTTATCAAGAAATTGACCTGAAAACCTATCAAAACAAATCCGATGCATTCGATGCACAGTTAATAACTCATGTCAATCTCAAAAGGAAAGCGAGATTTGATTTCGGGCCTGCCACTAAAACAGTTGAAGGATATACCACCTTCAACTGAGTTGCCTGCAAATTTTGCCCAAATTCATCCCCCGCGCTTTGAGTGTGGCGAGATGGTGCGCTGGACTGATGTTGGTGAAGAAGCCGATTGGGGAATAGTTATTGGCAAATTTTACAACTACGAACAGCGCCGTTGTTGTTGGATGTGGTGCTACGTAATTTGGCTGGCTCCTGATTCCAAGAGTACAGCTTGGTGTCAATTTGATACGGCGTGGGAGGAAGATTTAGAGAGGTATGAGGATGAAAAAGCCACATACTTTGACAGATAGAGAACGCAATTTGATTGCAGTTTACAGCCAATGCCAATTGGGCATGACGCCGAAACAGTTTTATGTCAAGTGGGGGGTAAGTTACGAGCAAATTGCCGAAATTTGTTCCCGCTCTGATTCGACAGTACAGGGTTGGTTTAAGCGGGGGAAAAATCGAAGATTTCCTACTGCTGTTGATTTGCGCCATTTGGCAGTAATGGATTTTCTGCTGGAACACTTTGAGGAGATTCCCGACGTACTGGCGAACTTGCTGTGTCCGCATTCCGAAGATAAGAAGGTGCGTTAGAAGAGAATTGGAGCGGTTTAAAGCACAAACCTAATTAATTGTCAAGGTCAGCGTGACCTGTCTTGAAGAATATTCTCTCAACTAGCGTAATGGCAAGCAAGGAAAAAAGAACGCAACCTATTACTGTCGCTGGTGAGGTTAAAATGACTTATTTTGAGAGATTGCATCCGTGGTGCATCATTAAGCTGCTTCCTAATTGTCAGCGTATTGTTGTGGCGCGATTTCGCAGGAGGAGGGATGCAGACGATCATTTTCGGGTTTTGCAGCGGTTTGTCAAAGAATTCACATTTGTGATTGTTTTTGACATCCCACCAAAGCCTACTTTGCCTAAAGAATAACGACGCAGCTCTATGTGAAATCGAATTAATCGATATAGCTGCGTTAGATTAATATATCCGCTTTCGGGCGAATTACCCCAGCTACAGCTCCTACTGATAGCTGGGGTAATTTTTTATCTACTGGGGGCTGTTAACTGGAGTGATAGATTGTCAAAACCGGGTTTGTTAAACTCTACTAACTAGAGCTTGTTATTAGACTTTTAATTGACGCTCCAGAGCCATCGCATTTTGTATCGATTTCTCTAATTATATGAGTAATAATCCTAAAGTTGATAGCTGTGCGATTCTAGGGCTGGCTGATACCAGTATAGTTTGCGATTGCAGCAACAGAGTCTCCCCTCTAACAACAGCTAAGTCATTTCCGGCAATGCAATAAGCAAGAACCATTGCTTGAGAAACGCTCTAAGTTAAAAGCTACCCCCTAGCGGGAGAAGTTAAGGGATAACCAACTTTTTACCGTTATGAATACTAACAATTCTAATATTAACCCCCACAAAACCTTTCCTGAATCAGCCAGCCAGCACTCCCCTCAAATTAAAGAAGTGATTGCAGTAATTTTCCCTTTCCTCCCGGATGCACCTGCTGAAGAACATCCCTTCAAATTAAACGATATCGTAAAAACAGGCAACCAATACGGTATTGTTACTTCTCTCAACAAAACTGAAAAACCTGTGACAATTACTTGGGACGCAAGTCCCGGCGAAGATTCATTTTCTTGGACTTATAACCTCGACGAAATCCGCGCCCTCACAATCTCCCTCGTTCCTCAGTTTATCCCTAAAAAAACTGCTGGAGAACTTCCAACTTGCACAACCATCGTACTGGCTAATTCCGACCAGGTACAATTCAGCAATGCAACTCCTTTCAAAGTAGAATCCCTGACCGAACACCACATTCTCATCTCGGCTCTCGACCAATTGTATCACTTTCCCATCAACCTGTTTCCCGGCTACCCGACAAGTTGTACTATAGATATTCCTGCACCCCAGCAATTAAAAGACGCCCGCTGTTTGTCTGTCAATGAACTCAGAATCAGAGCTAAGACGCATTTAGCTCTTGAAGTGCCCGATAATTTCTTAGAATTCGCTATGCCGCTCCAAAAACAGCAGTTGAAAGAAAAGCTGGTTCGACAATTGAGCGAAGAAAATTACGAACTTCTCGACTTTGACATAGCTTGTGAAGAAGCCTGGAAGCAGCAGTTAGAAAACCTAGCCAAGAAACAAGGATTCTACGGATTTAGAGAGGGAGATTGCATTTTACAGCACCGAGAAGGATTTCAACGAATGGGGAGAGTCCAACACTTGAACGTTGAAGAGCCACGTCCATTTCACATCCAGTGGAACAGCGGAGAACTCCTAAGTTACAGCTTGAGAGAACTCAAAAGTTTGGGTATTGCCCGCATCGAACCTATTGTTAAATTATCGCCCAATGTGGCTTATCAAATTAGCGAAGACGGCTCCTACTTTACAGCTTGGATTGGGTTTCGTACTAAAGCACTAGCTAAAGCGTGGCTAATACCTGTCAAAAAGCTAGTCGGCAACTTGAGCAACTTAATTGAGTGCCAAATTTATGAACTTCAACATACAGGTTCTAAATATGAGTATGCTGTAGAATGTCCCCGACATAAAACATTAAACAAGCGTCTTGAAGCTTTGGAAAAAGTTGTTAAACTTGATTTAGAAAGGATGCCATTTAGGAGATGAGTGGGAAGTAGCGAGCACTCCGTAGGGTGTAAACGGTGCTTTTTTGCTGGTAGAAAAAACAGAAAAGTTTCCTATTTCTCTTAAAATTTTTATAACAGGACTTACGAATTATAAGGGCAACATAAGGGTTTGGGATTTGGAGTTTACTTGCATAGTCCTGGACGCATAAATACCAAAGAAACTGGGTTTTTCACTCCTATTAAAGACTCAAATGCAGTATTTTCCTAAAAAAACCCGGTTTTCGCGTAACGTAACTCCTATTGCAGAACGCAGTGAAAGCCAACACTTGTGAATGACAAAAAATCATTCTCGCTGCGTAAATAATGAGCGATTAAGAGGGATTATCGGACTACTTAATAAGCGTCCATTCCCCTCTCCCCTCAAGGGTAGGTTTTTTACAATTCAGAAATTGAGGGCAAGCAAGAGGCAAGTTTTAAAGGCATAACAAGTCGAAATCCGGGCTTTTTCGCTTATCCCTCTCTCCCTCTCTCCCTCTCTCCCTTGCCCGGAATCTAAAAAACCTACTCTTGAAAGACTTCCCCGTCAAGCTAACGCTTAATCAGAGATTGATAAAATTAGTAATGGACATTAACTAATGATTCAAGCCTTACTAGAACAACCCCAGAAACTTACACAATTTGCCTTCACACTCAAACCGCAACAGCAGCAAGCCCTTGACAAATTGAGAACCTTTCTAACCACTACCGAGTCATTCTTCTTGCTGTGCGGCTACGCAGGAACTGGAAAATCCACAATAGTCTTCCAAATTATCCAAGAACTCTTGAGTCAAAGCAAACGCATTGCCCTCACAGCACCTACTAACAAAGCAGTCGGCATCCTCAGAAAAATGGCAGCGGATCAAGGCATTTTCGGAGTTGATTTTATGACAATACACCAACTTTTAGGATTAGGCATGGTCAGAAAAGAACAAGAAAAAGCCTTGTCACAGACAAGTTCCAGCAGCCTTCACCTCTACGATATCATCTTCCTCGACGAATGTTCGATGGTTGGAAGCGAATTGTGGAAATGGATAGAACGCAATTTTGAACGCACATTCTTCAATCACCGCAAGCTAATTTTAATGGGCGACCCCGCTCAACTTAATCCTGTAGGAGAAAAAAAGTCGCCTGCTTTTAGCATTGCCAATAAAGCTGTACTGACCCAAGTTGTCAGGCAAGCAGGGGAAAGCCCTGTGCTCGATTTCATAACAGAATGCCGCTCTTTTGTCAATAGCAAAGCAGACATATTTTTGCCACACTCTAAATACAAAAAAGGAGACAAGTCAAACGGTGCATTCAAAGTTAAATCAGAAACGCTGCTACAATATGCCGTCAAAACTATCAATCTGGAATTTAGTCAAAATCCCGATCGCTTCAGAATTCTGTGCTGGACTAACAAACGAGTCAGATACTACAATCAGCTTATCAGAGAACAAGTCTACGGTCAAGCTGCACCCAGATTTGTACCGGGAGAAAGGCTAATTACCAAAAAACCCGTCATGGCACCCGATGGGAAAACCGTAATTTTGCCGACTTCAACGGAATTTACCGTCAAGGAAGTTGAGATTAACCAGCACGGAGGCTATCGAGTTTGGCTGCTAAAGATTGTGACTGATAACGGTTTCTTTCGGCAAATCTTTGTCCTGCACGAGTCTGAAAATAAGCGCTACCAGGCTGAACTTAAAGAAAAGCTAAAGAGTGCTAAACGCAATGGATTTCTTTGGAGAAAATATTACTGGTTCAAAGATGACTTGTTTGCTGAAATTGACAATTGCTTTGCTCTGACAATTCACAATTCCCAAGGCAGCACTTTTGATGAAGTTGGCATTGACGGGAGCGACCTTTTCAGCAGATTGTTAATCGGCAAAGATTTGAGCCGTCAACAGAAACTTAAAGAGTACCATCGACTTTATTATGTCGGTGCAAGCCGCTGCCGATATCGGATATTATTTGTTGCCCCCAATGACTCGTACTCAAACAATAAACTTCTCAAGTACAATGTAAACTTCTCAAGTACAATGTAAAGTCCTCAACTAATAGGTAAAGTCCTCAAGTAACAGGCACAGACTTTTGTGAAAAACAGTCAGTAATGCTCAACTTTCAGAAATTGTTTCCATCGGGACTTACGCTGCATTCCTTCTATTTTTACACTTTTGTAGTAGTAACGTAACGTGTGCCATCAGCGCTCTACAAGTAGAGTTTGTGCGTAAGTCCTATTTATAAAATAAGAAGAAAGAGAAACGGAAAGGCAAGGGGAAGCAGAAGGTAAAGATGAATAAAACACTTTAGTTGTGGGTTGATAGCAACGCTCAAAAAATCAATAAGCTGTTCGACATCTAAATTGCAATTTTTGTGCGGGCTTTCTGGCCCACCCACAAGAACTTTATCAACTTTTGACTGTGCAGTTTAAATGCAGAACAGCTTATTTGTATCGATCCGCACCGATTTTGATACAAAATGTCCATGTTTCAATCCTATGCTTTTAAGCGTGGGTTCCTTCCCATTTTCTTTCCCATTCTTTTTCCTCTAGCAATCCTAAATCGGTTGTGAACACATCGGGCTTCACCAATCCAGAGTAGGTTGGTATTAGTTCAGATGTAACTTATAAATTTTTGTGAATCATTTAGGATTGCTATATTCTCTTTCCCATTATCCTTCCCATTATCCTTCCCATTATCCTTTCCCTTATCTTTCCCCTTTCTCACTCCCTTTCTCAGGCACCATAACAAGTGCTGCTACCGCAGCGGCCAATCGCACCCCTGACACCAGACTAATTATGGCAAAATCTCGACTGACAGGAATACCGCGTAAAAAAGAAGTAGTGGAGACAGCAGTTAGGAAAAAACGATCGACTGCAACAGCAACTAATTCTGCAAAAACTGTGAAGAAATCAGTCAAAGCAACAACTGAAAATGACTCGGTTTGCGAACCATCAACAATCTCTCCACAAGAAACTGAAACTGACTCGGTTTGCGAACCATCAACAATCTCTCCACAAAAAGTAGAAGCCTTGCAAACTTGCACGAGTTTTGCAGAACTTCCAGCCGTCGGTGTTCCTTCTCTAGAAACATTGTCAAATGAGGCAATATTGCCTTCTTCTTCCCTTCTCCCATCAGCTATTGAAGTTGCCTGCGATTCAAGAGAATTCAACGATTACGTGCAAGCTCTGAAAGGCATCATTCCCAGCAATAGCAGCCATCCCATTTTGTCCAATATTTTGATTGAAGCTGATGCTGAAACTCAACATTTGCACCTGACTGCTTACAACTTAGAATTTGGAATGCAAGTGAGCTTTGGTGCGAATGTCAATCAATCTGGAAAGCTTACCCTCCCCGCACCCATACTTGCTGACATTCTGGGAAAATTTCCTAACGGCAGCCTTACCTTAAAGAGTTCTTCTGAAATTATTAAAGGAAGCGACGTTCCATCAGTCAGTGCCACTCTGAGTGCGTCAAGAAGCAAGCACGCCATTCGCGGGCTAGCTGCGGACGAATTTCCGGCTATCCCCAGCGTTCAACAGAAACTTGTAACGCTTCCTGCTAGCGTGTTAATTTCTGTTCTAAAAGCTAGCTTATTTGCTGTCAGTTCTGAGGAAAACAAACGCATTTTAACAGGAGGGAATTTTCAACTCAGTCACGACGCAGACAGAGGACTCGATCAACTGAGAGTTTGGACGACAGATGGGCATCGGGTAGCAATGGTTTTAGGATTGAACGAAAGCAGCAATTCCCATCTTTTGAGCAGTCAAATAGTTAATTTTACTGTCCCTGCTAAGGTACTCCGGTTATTGGAGCGTTCTTTGAATTCTGCTGACAAAGTTACGATTTACTATGAATGTTTGCCAGAGCAACCTAGTAATTTTGTCGCATTCGAGTGGAATAATTGGCGGTTGACAACGAAGTTGCTAGAAGGGCAATATCCAATTTGTGACCAAATTATCGCTCCCTATCGACCTGAATTTAGCCATCAAGTGGTGGTTGAGAGGCTGAGCTTTTTAAAAGCCTTAGAGAGGTTAGCTTCTCACAGCGACAAGTCTCACCTAACAGCTATTTTAGAATTCGATTTAGATGCCCAACAAGTGCGAGCATCACTCAACAATACTCTCAGTTCAGGAACTGAGACAGTTGATGCTAAACTATGGGGCTGTGAGTTTCGTCTCAAGTGCGACATCCGCTATTTGATTGATACAGCCAAAGCGATTTCCAGCTCTGATTTGCGGGTGTTAATGGCAACTCCTACCGCTCCCCTACTGATTGCACCGTTTGGAACGCCTGCGTCGGGTACAGAGGCTTTAGAGTGCGAATACATTGTCGCTCCGCAAGAATAATTGAAAGGTGGGGAGTGGTATCTAAATTTGATGCTCTCCCTTACCGCAATCGTATAGCCAAAATTACGCAGAGTGTTCGTATATGGTGTAATAGGAGGCCAACCCCCCCCGATAAACAGCCCCGTCTGTGGTGTTGCGTAAATTATGTATAAATCCTACAGATTATGAAGTGCTCTATCATCAGTTTGACGGGCCTCATGCCGTTCTTGTGCCGATCGCCCGGAAAGCCTAAAAATGGTTTACCGAAGCGTCCCCAATTCAGATCTAATCATCCCGCTCTCCTGCACAAGAGCAAATGCTGCTTCCCCCAAAATCCGGTGTGCGGCAGTCGTAGGATGAATGCCATCCCAAAACAAAAATCGATCGGGACTACCGCAAACACCTCCTCCCGATAAACACGCACCCGTCACATTTGTCAAGCCATATTTAGCCGGATTCGCGATCGCTTCCCGATAAAGCGCATTAGCATCCAGAGTCGCAATCTTTAAGCCAGAATGCTGTTGACTTAATACCTTAACCGTTCGCCTTAAACCCTGATTGTGTGCTTGTGTTAATGCAGTGAGCCTTGCAGAATTAACGCCTGTTCGCGTCGCCGGTAACTGCCCCAAATCTGGTAAATTTGCCAGCAGGATATTTTTGGCACCCACAGCAGCAAGAGATGCGATCGCCCTCGCCACATTTTCCACGGGAATATTCGCATTATTTGCCCCCTGCAAATAGTCATTCGCACCCGCCCACAGTACATACAGCGCATGAGGATTTGCCTGTTTTTGGGAGTTAGTCCATGACTGAACTTGCGCTAACAAACCAGGGACAAGGCTATTGCGATCGCTTCCGGTTGTTGCACCTCCATAGGCAAAATTAGTGACTCGTTCAGGCGGCAATTTCAGGCGCTCGGCAAGATACTCTACCCAAACTTTACCATTCGAGTAACGCCCTTGAAAGTAAGTCGATCGAGGCGGATATTGACCCCCGGTCGATCGAAACACCGTTCCCATATCCGAAAGACTGTCCCCAAATACATAGAGTTCACTGACAGCCTCAGAACTTTGAGCTGATAGGATAAGTGCAACCATAAAAGATAAAAGCGCAAGAATTACTGCAAAAAACTTTTTTTTCAACATTGTTAAAATTTTTAAATAACTATTTAATTTTAATTTAAATTGAGCCTTTTTTTGCCCTATATGTACGTTATAGCGAACGAATTGGCGATTAAGTAATTACAACAAAAACTCAGTTTGTTACCTCATAACTTTATGTTCATCATAAAACTAAATGTTATTTTTTATAAATTAATTGCTAATTCTTCCTCCCATATTTGAAGTTTTTGAAGTATAATAAACCAATGGTAATTACGCCTTTCGCCTTTCGCTATTTGTAATCAAAGCTCGCAATTAAGAATTGCAAATTAACAATTATGACTTGTTCAGTGAATGAAATTTTACTAATTGTAATTGTTGGGGATTGCAAATTAACAATTACGACTTGTTCAGTGGAAGGAACCTCTACAAATTGTAATTGTTGCGAATGGCTAATTAACAATTACGACTTATTCAGTATTGGAAGAACCTACTAATTGTAATTACGAACTTCGCATTAACAATAGTCCGGACAGTTTTTATATGGCCCAATGGCTTATTCTCGCTTGACTTTGAGCCACTGTGGATAATTAAATCAATGTCAGCTCCACCCCTGGCTTGCATTTAATTCGACTTTATTTATGATCCTTGCCCCGCGTAAGCTTGTAGTCTCGTTCCAAAAACTGTCCGGAGTATTGCATTAACAATTACGAATTATTTTGACACTTTTCTAATGGTATCTAGCTCATAGCGCTGTGGAGGGGACGTAACCGTACATATTTTGGGTAATTACCCCATAAAGTTAGGCAAGAGTCGAACAACCGGACGATCGATCGAACTGCTGCTGGGTAATGCCTCCCCTATCGGGGAATAGTCAGCAGAAGTATTCTAACCACTCAAAATGTACCAACCACTGCACCTCAAATACCGCCCCAAAAGCCTGCAAGAATTAGTGGGTCAAGACACAATCAAAACAACCTTGACCAATGCCATCACCTCCGACAAAATTGCTCAAGCTTACCTGTTTACTGGCCCCAGAGGAACAGGCAAAACCTCAACCGCTCGCATTCTTGCTAAATCCCTCAATTGTTTGAATAGCAAAAAGCCAACCGCCACTCCTTGCGGAGAATGTTCAAGCTGCAAAACCATTGACTCCTGTTCAAGCTTAGACGTAACTGAAATCGATGCTGCCTCTCACAATGGCGTGGATGATGCCAGAGAATTAATACAACACAGCAACTTTGCCCCAGCGCTGAGCCGCTACCGCATCTGGATTTTAGACGAGTGCCACCAACTCAGTACCAGCGCTCAAAATGCTCTCCTCAAATGCCTTGAAGAACCTCCGGCTCATGTGGTATTTATTCTCTGTACGACTGAAGCACATAAAGTCCTGCCGACAATTATCTCCCGCTGCCAAACTTTTAACTTCCGAGCCTTGTCAGTTGATGCTATTATCGGACAATTGCACAAAATTAGCTCCGCTGAATCTATTGAGATCGCAAGTGAGGCCATGCGGGCGATCGCTCGTACCTGTGACGGGGGGTTAAGAGATGCCCTGCAGTTACTTTCTCAGCTTTCACTGCTAAACTCAGAGATTACCCTAACTCAAGTTGCAGAAGTATCTGGCAGTATCAGCGAGCAAGAGTCGATCGCCCTTATCAAAGCCATTCATTCTGGCGATACCTTAAGCGTACTGCAATCTGCAAGAACGCTGATTGACAGCGGCAAAACCCCTAAACTTATTCTCAGCAGCTTGCTAGCAGCAATGAGAGATTTGCTGATTGTCAAATCAACGCGCCACTGCCAGAATTTAATTGCAGGGCCAGTAGGCTACTCACAACTGCGCTCGATCGCTCTTCATCTCGATTTTGAAACAATTGATGCCGCTTGTACACAATTGCAAAAATCAGAATTTCAATTGAGAACTAGCACCAATGCGGCTACCTGGTTAGAAGTCTGTCTGCTGAACTTGATGCTGTCAAGCAAACCAGCTGCCCCCGAAACGCGGTTGCCGGCAACTTCCCAATCTGATCGGCCTGACAAATTCGATCGAACCCCTCAAAAAATAGAGGCATATTCTCCTGACTTCGAGGCAACTTGGGCGCAAGTAGTAGCAGCAGCGAAACCAGGCAATCGCAGCCTCTTAAACCGCGCTCAAATTGCCGAACTTTCTGCTGATTCATGCGTGTTAGCAGTAGAAAGAAAATACGCAAAAAAGTTTCAAACTAACCTTGAATCCGTGCAGCGTATCGTTACTAAAGCTTTAGGCCGCTCTGTTACTGTAACTGTCAAACAACAGGAGGAGTTAGCAGCATGATTAGCATCCTAATTGGGAATGATGCCTACGCAATTGAACGAGAAGTTGAAAAGTTTAAGACTCAAACTCATCTTCTCTGGCGAGATTTCAACATCCACCGCTTCCATGCTTCTTTCCTGGATGCAGCCCTCTCTGCTGCTGCTTCAGTTCCTTTCGGCGGAGGAAACAAACTTATTGTCGTTGAAAATTGCGATTTCAAGCAATTTGGAGAAATGGGGCTAGAATTGCTGCAAATTTTGCCCCAATTACCTGCTACAACGCACTTAGTCTTCACTGCTGCTGTTATTGACAAGCGACTCAAGGTAGTCAAGCATTTGTTGCAGTTTGGTAAACTTAAGGAGTTTACTCTCATTCCCCCTTGGCGTACCGATTTGATTGAAAGTGCGATCGCTACTAATGCTAAACAGATGAATCTCTCAATTGCCAGAGATGCTGTCAGCTATCTAGCGGTAGCGATTGGTAACGATTCTGCTAGAAGAGTTAGTGAACTGGAGAAATTAGCCATTTATGCAGCAGGCGATCGCATTACGAAAGAAGCTGCTAAAATCCTCGTGCCAGCTAGCACAGCCAACTGTTTTCAACTTGCCGAAGCTCTTTTAAAAGGTCAAGCAGTGGCGGCAATTAAGGTGCTTGATGAATTGCTCTCTAGGGCAGAGTTTCCTTTGGCAATTATCGCGACTCTTCAAACTCAGTTTAAAACTTGGTTGTGGGTAAAAGCTACTCTCAATTCCGACCAACAACGTTCTGATAGTGAAATTGCTAGTATGTGCGGAATTAGTAACCCCAAACGACTGTATTTCCTCAAGCAGGAGGTTAAGGAAGTATCTGCGAACTTCTTAAGTCGATCGCTCTCCATTTTGTTTGATTTAGAAATTGCTCTCAAAACAGGAGATAAGCCTGACTCGATGTTGCCTGCTTTGCTCAGCATCACTCAACTCACTCACCTTAAATAACAGGAAAGCGCTGCTGAGTTAATTCGGCAGCCTTTCATTAACTGCCTTGTTAAAAAAGCTGTTGTTTCATTACTTATCCAAGTTATTTTTTAACATTTTTGGCGTAATATAATGTACAATAAGTCCAGATTTGTTGCCAAATTTTACTGGAACTAAAGTCTAAGAGAGTCGCTTGCATCGAGCGGACTAAATAAAGTTTTGCTCGCTTTCCGCTTACCATATTTTTTCTGTAAGGTAATTTCGTCAATGCGAGTTACAACCGACCCAGCAGGTGGAGTTGTATTGTTGGCCCGGATGCTTGGTGCAAGTCGTAGCTGTATGATGTGACGTTGCCAAATACATCTGTCATCGATTTGGCCTGTTCCAAGGCATCATAAACTACTGATTGACTGTTACCTTGGGAGGTTCTGATAGCGACGATTAGGTTCTCCGAATCCTCGTCGTATTCCATCGTTTAGGTGTGACTTTGACCATTGAGTCTAAATGTAGTTGTGGCGACTTCTATTTGACCGTATTGAGTCGGAATATTCGGAACATTCGGTGTCGAATTAGAACTGAAAGTTAACTCAAAACCCTGCATCGCACCAGTCGCTTCTGTTACAACTTATTAATTATCACTCAGAGCGATGGCTTTTTTCCTACATATTCAGGTATGCTGAGGAAATCAATAGCTATAAAAACCGACAATAAAATTGTGTTAAAATGTAAAGGTGTGAGGGTATGATTCCCGAATTTGATGAGAACGGCAATTTGCCACCAGGAGTGTATTGGGCCGAATGGGAAGAATTCAAAGATCGCTTTGGAATAACACCACTTCGTACTCGCATGATAGATGGTTTGCAAATGGCAATGGAGCAGCTAAAGGCAGCAGGATGCAGAACAATTTACATCAATGGTAGTTTTATTACTAGCAAACTAGCTCCTCAAGATTTTGATGCTTGTTGGGATAGAGAAGAGGTTGATATGAATTATCTGAAAACTCATGCTCCTCGACTGAGAAATTATGCAGATAGAGCCGCACAGAAAGCTCTTTATCGCGGTGAAATCTTTCCGTCCGACCAGCCAGTCGGTAGTTACGATCTAACTTCCTATGAATTATTTCAACGGGACAGAGAGCTGCATCCTAAAGGAATTATTGCTATAGATTTAGTAAGGTGGTCGCCATGATTAGAAATAAAAAGCAATATGAGTATACCCAAGAGTTAGCGAAAAGATGTGAATCTACGCTAGCCCAGTATGACGCCCAAGATGAAGAGGTGAAAAAGAACGATCCTTGGTGGTTAGTGATGCGTGAATCTATCCAAAGTCATCTGGATACTTTTAGGGCAGAAATAGCTGAGTATGAAAGATTGGTGGAGTGCGATCGCACTCTTGACCTCAAAATTGAAGTAGATTCGATTTTAGAGCTGCCAAGAGTCTTAATTAAAGCTCGAATTGCTGCGAAAATGACTCAAAAAGAACTTGCGGATAGACTGGGGCTGGAAGAAAATCGAATTAAGCAATACGAAGACTCAGATTATCAATGTGCGAGTTGGGTGGAAATTATCGATATTACTGAAGCTTTAGCGGTTGAGCTGAAAACAGCTAGTTTTGTGGTGGATTTTCAGGAGATGGAAGGGAGGAAAAGTTCTCTGGCTGAGTTTGTAGAACGACAGCGAAAGCAGTTAGAATTTAAAGCTCAGAGAGTCGAAAAATAGTCATTATTTATTGTCCAATACGGTTCATTTAAGGCAGTCTGTTCAGTAAAACGATGTGAAAAACAGACGGGATTGCTTTCCTACCCTTCACCGAACGCCTTCGGCGAACGGATCGCGAAAGCTAACGCGAAGACGCTCGCAATGACAAAAACAGTTAATCCAAGCGTATTGAGTTATTGTCTAGATATCGCAGCAGTTTTTGAGGGTACAATCGCACTCTCATCTCTATTTGTATAAACTTCCGAGCCGCAATAAACTTACCCACTCTCATCATTATTACACTTCCCAGTGAAAATTAGTTAACCGATCTACTCAAAAAACGTTTAATAGCAGCTCATCTTTCCTGCATCATCCAAACGAGAAAGCCCAAAATTTGCTCAACCGGAGGTAGTGGATAATCTGTAAGGTCAATGGACGCGCATTGCTCTTCTAGTTTAAGAAACCGCCAAACTGTACCGCTAGTTACCGTTCCGTAAATCGTCGATATCGGCTGTCGCTTTTGTTGGTTAAAGCGTTGAGCTGCAACCATTTCTGCAAGGCATTGCCCTAGAGCCGGTTTAAGGTCTTCTTTTTTGGCTGACACCAATACAACCGCAGGGGCTTTAATGTATAGTTGTTCCGGGGAACGACTCAGGAGAAAGTCAACATACCCTGTGAGTTCAGCCTCCGGTTCTACATTGAATTCCTCGCCTGAAAAAACGCTAATCAGTCCTTGAAGCTGGCGTTTTACTTCCAATAAAACCGGATTGATTATACCCTCAGAACGTGCTTTTTCGCTACTCACCGCGATAGCCCAGGGAATCGTTTCTTTAAGAATATCCTGTAGTAAAACACTAGGAGTCACTGGGAGGATTTCTGGTAAGAAACGCGAGCCTTCAATGATTGTGAGATGGAAATCATCGACAGCTTTGCTGAGAGTAAACTTACTGTAAGGCATAGGTTTATTATTCTTAATTGGATACTATAACACTTCTGGGTTAAATGAGGTACATCTGGTAATTGGTAAGCTGTCGCGTCTTTAAATTATATACTTCAATCCTTGTAGAAAAAGCGTAAAAATTTCTCCCTCTCTCCCCTTCTCCCCTTCTCCCTTTCTCCCCCTCTTCTTTGCTACATTCCAACCTTCAACTCAGAACTGCACTCTCTCCCTTTCTCCCTCTCTTCCCCTCATTCCCAACAGACACTTTAAATGCGTAGCAGTTTAATGGGCAGTTGACGCCTCACTTGCTTGAGAACCGCTATATACATAGCAAGTGTACTGTGTTAATGCTAGCGTCTCACGGGGCAGGGTAATCGCGCAGTGAGGTGGAAGTCTACCGCTTTGTTGGTTCCTGAACCAAATCCCATAATTGCTACCAAAATCAGTCCGACTCCCAGTTTTTTTATTAATTTCCTCTCTCGTTCTTTTTCCTACCTATCGGTAGTAAAAGAGAAAAGATTCATTCTTAGAGTGACCAATGCCTCCCAATTATATCAACCTTCTTTCCCAGCTAATAGCCAGACATGATTTTCACCAAAATAACTTCCCAGAAGCAAGCCATTTGCAGCCAACTGCAACAGCCGATTTGTGTGAGTTTTTAGGCGAAGAGGTTATTTATCAGACAATCGCGCCTGCTATAACTCCTAAGCTCTACAAAATTCCTCAAGACTTGCCACCTTCAATAATTTCTGCTTTGCACCGCCAAGGCATTCAACAGCTTTATTCGCACCAAATTAAAACACTCAAAGCCGTGCGCCAGGGCAAAGATGTCATCCTCAGCACAGCAACAGCTTCTGGCAAATCTTTAAGTGCGTACTTGCCTATTTTAGAGGGCATTCTCCAACATCAATTTACTGCACTCTCTATTTATGGCTTGAAAGCTTTAACAGCAGACCAAAGTCAAAAACTTGCCGATTTTATCCAACTGATTCCTGAGCCTGCGCGCCCGCGCCTTGCCCTTCTAACTGGGGATACTCCTCCACAAACCAGAGAACAATTGTTAGCTGCAAATCCTAGCATAATCAGCGCAACACCAGAGTTAATTCACTATGCGCTGAAAGGCGTTCATTGGAGTCAGCCTTGGCAGCATTTTTTAAGTCGCCTCCGCTATATTGTCCTAGATGAAGCTCACACTTTTAACGGAGTTTACGGAGCTAACATGGCTAGCTTAATTCGCCGATTAAAATTGGCAGTAGACGAGCGCGGAGGTTGTTCTCAAAAACTGCAATTCCTAATGTTGAGTGCTACCGTTGGCAATCCAGTTCAATTAGCAAAGTTACTATCTGGTAGAAGTCGCAAGCGAAATATCAATAAACCCGAGCGGTTAGTTTGGATTAACTCTAGCGGAGCTGCTGTCCCAGAACGGCAATTAATTGTTACTAAACCGACTCATGATGCTAATTCCGATGTTGCTCGCATCATTATGTTTTTGTTGCAGCAAGGGCAAAGTGGAATTTGCTTCGGTAACGGCAGACAAGCAATTAAGAACTTGTGGGCAACTTTTAAGCAAGAAGCTGTGACTCAAACTAACTGTGGAATTGAGTCGCAACTAGCAATTTTCTACGGCAGTTTAACAAGCGAGCGCCGCATGGAAATTATTAACTCTTTGCAGTCAGGAACAGTTAAGTGTATCCTCAGCACTAGCGCTCTCGAAGCAGGAATTGATTTGCCTCAACTTGACTTTGCTATTATTAGGGGATGGCCGGGAAGCTTGCAAGCTTTCAGGCAGAGGGCTGGCCGGGCTGGTCGCGCAAACTCCGGTTTAGTTGTCTTCATTCCCATTGCACAATCACCTTTGGATAACTATTTTGCCGATCGCCCTGAATTGTTGCTGTCGGCCGAATCTGAATTGGTGAGCTTTAATGCCAATTATCCCATAGATATTGCCAAACATTTGATGTGCGCGGCTGTCGAAACAGGCATTCCTGCCAATAAGCTCAAGCACTACTTTGGCAAGAGCGCTCCTCAAATTGCAACGGCTTTAATTGAGCAAGGTGTTCTTCACAAAAGCCGGGATAAATTATGGGCTAAGGGCTTTCCCCATAAAGATGTAAACTTTCGAGGGGGAACGGGTTCTAGCACGATACAACTGGTGGATGCGGAGACTCAAGAAGAGATTGAACTCCTCAGTGCGGAGATTGCTTATCGAGAGGTATTTCCTGGTGCTATTTACCGCACGCAAAACTCAGACGGCTGTTTGGTGACTTATACTTCGCGCTCACTCTTGAATGGCAAAGCTATTTTGCAAAACACCCCTGAAACTCGACTGTTTACTGTAGCGATTAGCCACACTGATACCAGCCTCAAGCAGAATTTGAGTTTGCCTCAACAAATCCCGTTGGTCATTCCAGAAGTTGAAGGAAATGTTCAAACCAATTCAACGGATAGTAAGGCAATTCCAGCTCAAGCTATTCTGGAACTGGTTTGGGGAGAAATTAGCCAACTCGTCACTGGTTATCAATTATTAACTCGCAATTACGAGTTAACTTGTCTCAATAGAAAGTGCGTCAATTACAAAGAGCATTTACCAAAATGTACTGCTTGTCCTGTTTGTGGCAAGAGAACTCGCTCTGCTGAGCTAACAGCGGTTCTTAATGAGGTAAACTTTGAGCAACCTTACGAAATAAAATTTGCGACTCCTGTACTGCAAATTAGTTTTAATTCCCCGGTTGAATGTTATCTGCAACAGGTAGTAACAGCTACTCGCCAGGAATTGCTTCAATCTCAACAGGAGATTCCGCCCGGATATCAGCAGTTGTGGGAGTACCCCGCGAATTTGTTGGCTATTCACAGTTTCGGCCATCAAATTTTAGCAGCTTTACCTCTGACTATTTTGGCTTCAGCTAATGATGTGAATTTTCTGGTAGAGAAGAGAGGTGCAAATGACTATGCAGGACTCTTTTACGATTTAGCAGAAGGGGGTTCGGGAACCTCGGAAGCTATTTTTCGTTCTCTCCCTCAATTAGCTCATGCGGCTGCTGAGTTAGCCCGCAGTTGTTCTTGCAGTTCTGGCTGTCCTAAATGTTTGATTCAGTCGGGATGCCCTGATGGTAATAAAGCTTTACTCAAGCAGGTGGGGCTGCTGCTGTGCGAAGCATTTTCTACTCCTTAAATATCAAAAAATTGGTGGAATAGACGGCTGAGAAATGGGAATGGGGAGAGAGAAATAGGGAAAATGGGAGCGGGGAATACAGTGTAGGTTTTTTCAAACAAAAAAGCTACACTGTATTCCCAATTTTTTTTACTGTTTTTATTAAACAAGACGCTGCTTGCATCAACATAGAATTGTGCGAACCGCTACTGCGGTTTTTAGGGGTGCATTTTTCAGACTTGTACTCATGAAAAACAAGCTTGTCTTGCCAATCATTGACTCCAAAATTAGAGAGTCAACGCTGTTACATTTTAGAAATCAACCCTATAAACAAAAGAAAAAGCAAGCTTTAATCCCCAACCTCAAACGAGATTTAAAGCATGGCTGGC
The DNA here is from genome assembly GCF_963890365.1 of Tychonema sp. LEGE 07196. Lineage (NCBI taxonomy): Bacteria > Bacillati > Cyanobacteriota > Cyanophyceae > Oscillatoriales > Microcoleaceae > Tychonema > Tychonema sp. LEGE 07196. The sequence goes on from NZ_CAWPRX010000161.1 coordinate 38,318, forward strand.
TTTTAACAATTCTCGCACAAATAGACCGATGTTTATGGGGAAGGTGGGATTATTGGGCTTTGTGTCAAGCTGTCCCCGCTCATGCCTGGATGCGGTGGAAGATGGAGCCAATGCTAGCCATTCTGGAGAACAGAAAACCAGAAATTTTACCCAAATTTGTAATTGAGGAAACTTTGCCAGCAGAACCGATTCCCCAAATCGAATGGCAGCATTCTCCTACCGCAGAAGCCATGTTAGATAATAGCCTCAATTGCATTCCTCAACATGGAGAATGGAAAACTTGGTCAGCTTGGGACTATTTGGAGTTTTTCTTGGACTGGGTTTTGTTCGCATTCGGACATCCAGCTTATAAAATCTTACCCAAAGAACCCGCCGGCTGTGAAGGTGCATCAATGCGTCTCTATCAGATGTTTGACCTGTCAATTCTCATGCTATATCCTGAAGATTATATGGGCAGACTGCTACCCCAAATTTGCGGAAAGACTGCTCAAAAAAGTTCAGGGTTTTATCCGACACCCTTAGCTTTGTGTCAGTTCATATCTAAGTTAGTCAGTGGTGATAAAACAGAGCGAATTTCCAGCTTCAATGAACCTGCGTGCGGTACGGGTACTTTAATGTTAACACAGTCGAATTACTGTCTGAGCGGTATCGGTCAAGATATAGACCCTACTCTGTTAAAATGCGCTTTGTTTCAGTTTTATATGTTTTCACCTTGGCTGGCTGTTCCGATTTGGTGGTTGGGTCAAACTGATTTGCTCCTTGGCAATACTTTAAGTAGCGATCGACCTCAATCAATAAACGCTGCTTACTGGTATAATGAGTGGTTTGAGCCAGTCGAGTCCCAGGCTGAAAATTATACTGATTGTCGTGTCGAACATGAAATAAGTTCAGGAGAAAGCTCAGAAGTTATTGACTTGAATGAGAAGACATCAATTCACTCAAATCCAGTAATTCAAGAAGTTGTTAAGGGCAAACGCCGATCCAGAAAAACGACAACATCTCCTCACCAATTTACGCTGTTTAATTTGGATGATTTCTAACCCAATACGTACCTAATTGTCACTTGTGGCGGCGAGCGTAATGTTATGAGTAGGCTGGACTTCAGAAGCAAAACTGATTGTAGAAACTGCTGCTTTGAGGACTTGTTCCGCCCAATCTGCTACAGCCAGACCTTGAGTTTTAGCCGCATCTTGCATCTGGGCTTGCAGGTGTATCGGGAGCTGTATAGTTAAGGTAAAAGTATCTGGTTGGGCTCGTTTTGCCTTTTTGACTAACTCTGGCTCGATCCATCGATCGAGCCACAATTTACATTTAGATCCTCGTTCGTTACCATCTTTCTCAATAAAGCTTAGTTTGCCTAGCTTTTGACAATAAAAACTGTGAGGGTCGTCTTGAACAGGCTCAAAACTGCAATGATAGCAATTCCAGCAGCTTCGGCATGGAGTTTCTGTCTGACTGGATGTTGCTCCCAATTCCCCAGCATTCTTTTGAGTGGATGCTGAAATTTCACGGTTTGACGGATGATTGGCTGTTTGAGTTCGTTGGTTTTTGGAACTGTTCTCGTTGTTAGACTTATTCCTCGAAATTTTTTTCTGGTGTTCTTCAACAACTTGGGCAACGTGAAAAGCCGTAAGTTTGCCGTTCGGAGCAGTAGAAACGGCTTGGGCCCAAGCCCTAGGCTGCTCTTGGGAGGGTAGTGCTGTTAGAGGGCGAACTTGGCGCTCATTGGCGGGAAGGATTTGTGCGCCATGGCGCACATTTTCATAGACGGTTGCCGCTTCAATCAATTGGTAAGCCCAGCGACGAGACATTTCCCACCGATTAGTGCAATAGTCTTCAAACGTCGAGAAGTCTTGTCGGTAGAGGCGCCGATCGCGGATATGGCGCAAAGCTTGCCCTATTTCCCAAAAAGCTTTCAAGCTCCGTTCGACTGTAGCTTCCAAGCTGCTTAATTCTAATGCTTCAGCATCAGTGAGCGTGCTCTGGGCAGACAAATCTTTAGCGTCGGCTTTGTTTGGCTGGCAGTCCTGTGCAACTCTCGCAGTGAGTTCAGCGCTGCGAACAACAGAGAAGTTATGTGCATCAGAACCGCGAACTGTGTTGGAGGATGACATTGATGTTCCGTCCGTCTTGCGCGGTGCAAGATTAAGTATTGCATAATGCAAGGGTAGTTGCGTAATCGATTAAGGCTTTGATGGCTCAAATTTTGTAGAAAAGGGGTAAAATACAGCAGGGGCAGTCAAAAATGCGATCGTCAAAAAATTGCTCAAACCTTGCAAACACAAGGACTTTACCTTATATGATGTATAGTGCCAGGTAATTTATCTGATTCTCAAAAGGTCTTGTCTCAATCCCTCCCTTTTGTAGCGAAGAGGTTAGACAACAGTTTCTATGCTACAGAAAGTAAAATAGTGTACGGTAATAGCGTCAGGTAAGCACTTGTGACTGTTAGCTCTGTGTCTTCTCTTATACTCGATCGCCAAAAGCGGCTGACTCAGTTGATCGAGCTGCTGCTGAAAGAAGGCTGGACTCAAAGCGCTTTAGCGTCCGCTATCGGAGTAGATTTTTCAACAATATATCGGTGGTTAAAAGGGAAAACGATACCCGAATCCGATTCTAAGAACTTTCGGCAACTGGCAAAGTTAAGCGGTGGCAGTACCAAGACTCTGCAACTTTATTTGGATGGAGAAATATCCCTATCAGTTTATCAACGCGGTTTGGATGAGGTGGCGATAAGTCAAGTGAGTGGCAGCAAGAGGATAGGCTCTGAAAAAATTAAAAAAGAAGTTTTAGCAAAGATTTATTCCCTCGATCCAGATGATATTGCCGATATCATTTCTTCATCAGTAGCATTTTTAGCCAAACTTGTATAATTAGGTAACAAGCAGCCTACACCCTCACGGTTTTCGGTTGAGAAGCCGGAAAAGTCAGCGTCTCATTCTCCATTCCCCCCTGACTTCTGGCGATCGCCGCTATTGCTCAGTCTTTTATGCTCTGAGCAATGTACCTCCTTACTCTATCCGACCTCAATCAAACTATTCATACTAGCCCACTACAAGAGCCACCTCTTGTTCCTTCCTATCTGCAAGAACGCTTGCAACTGCTTGTCAAGCAAATTTTAATGGGATTACCTGTCGAGCCAATTCTCAACAGTCACCCCCAGTTCCAGCAGTGGGTTTTCCAGCTCAAAGAACTATCGCCATCACTGTTTTTACCGCAGCGAAAACTGTTTGTTGACATTCCAATTCAAACAAAACTAGACCGAACAAAAAGGGGAGTGACAGAAGAAAATTCTTCCCCTTCTCCTCCATTTAAAGTGATACAAGTCCGTACAAATGTGGGTCTAGTCAAAGGGACGCCCAAACTATTTGAGTGGGCGATTCGCCATCCTGTACTGACTTGGCAAGACCGAGTTAAGTTATGGGTAGCTGCCGAATTCTTCGAGATCGAGCCTCACAAGCTACAACTGATTATTTTGGCACTGCACCCGACTCAACCTGCAGAAAAAGTTCTGTTTGCCTGGGACAGCAAGCAACACCGACACACTCAAAATTGGCTTTTGACTACCATTGAACGAGAGAGAGAACAAACAGTTATCAAGCTCAATGGTCATCTAACACCTCAACCGAAGGAAGTAGCAACAGCTATCAATTTGGATGAAGTCAATTTGGATGAAATCAATTTGGATGAAGTCAACGAAGTGTCGATATAATCTGTTCAGACTGTGTATAGCTCTTCTGGATTTGTGGTGGGAACGGTAGTGTGAGCCTCTCGCGCGGGCTTTTCGGGCCGCATCACTAGAATTTTTCTGATCACCTAAAACTCGGGAGAATCGACTTTATTACCATCCTCCTATCGAGAGACATCCACCTTCCGACGAAATTGCCCAAAAATCAATACTTTTCTTCTCTCCATAGGAGGATGACACTCTTTAATATGAGGAAAAACAATAGACTATGGATAAAATGTAGTAGGAATCTTAGCCGTGACTGCAACTACCGCCACCCAACCAAAAACAAGCCAACTAAAAACCATCCTGATAGTTGAAGATGACCCGATGATGCAGCTCGGTCTACAGCATATCCTCAATAACCAACCCCATTTAACAGTTGTCGCACAAGCTGTTAACGGCAACGAAGCCGTCAGTGCTGCACTGCAACACCAACCAGACATCGTGCTGATGGACATTGACTTACCCGGAATCGACGGTATTGCAGCCGCGCAGCAAATCAGAGCCGCACTGCCGCATACTCGCATCCTGATGCTCACCCACCACAGCAATCCAACTCAGGTAATGGCGGCTTTGTCAAGCGGCGCTCACGGCTACTGCGTTAAAGGCACTAACGCAGAACAACTTCTAGCAGCAATTACGGCTGTGCAAGAAGGTGGCAGCTACTTAGACCCTAAAATTGCCGACTGCGTACTGCAAAATCTCAAAACGCCGCTGCCCGATAGCTATGCGAAGGACGACATTAAGCTGACTGAACGGGAAATGCAGGTTTTGCAGCAGCTAGTTGAGGGTAAAAGCAATAAACAAATCGCTGCTCAACTAGGAATGAGCGTCCACACCGCCAAAGGTCATGTAGAGATGATTATAGCTAAATTTGAAGCGAGCGATCGCACCCAGGCAGCCGTTAAAGCACTGCGTTTGGGCCTGGTTTAGCCGTTGGAATGCAGCTTCTAATTGTTCTAAAAAAAGTGGTTTTTGAGGCGTAGCTATCGCGTAGCAAATTATGGCATCTTGTCAATCTTCAAACTTTGGCAATGTCAACCAAAACCTCGCTCCTTTTCCCAATTCGCTATCAACGCCAATCTCTCCGCCGTGAGCCTCAACAATTTGCCTGCAAATGTAAAGTCCCAATCCCAATCCTTGCCTTAAACTAACTCCAACTCCCCTCGTATAAGGCTCGAATAATCTTGCACATTGCTGAGGAGAAATTCCGGCCCCATTGTCTGCAACCGTACAGCGAACCATCTCACCTTCCTTTTTAGCTTCTACAGTCAAAATAAACCCAGACTGATTGTATTTAACAGCATTGTCGATCAGATTGCCAAACACCCGCCATAGCTGCTGGGCATCAGCATGGACTAAAGGCAAATCGGCTGCAAAAAGCTGCTTAACCTTGACTCGATGCTGGTTGAGAATTGGTAATCTTTCAATAAGAATATTTTGGACTAAAGCGGGCAGCGACAGCGGCTTCATGGCTAAAGAAGCACTTTTTACGTCAAACTGCTGTGTTGCTGTTAGTGACTCAATCAACTGGAGTTGGCGCGAACAACTTTGCACCATAACCTCCATAGTCCGCCTATCAATAACAATGTTGCTGCCAGCATCATTGAGGCGACTTCGCAGCAGTAGTGACATTCCTGATAGAGGCGATCGCAAATCGTGAGAAACAGCGTGCAACAGCATTTTTAAATTGGCTTCTGCTTGCTGTCTTTCTTGAATTTCCTGACTTAACTGAACATTTTGTGCAGCCAATTGCACGTTAGCGGCGCGAAGTTGCTGCTGCAAGCGCTGCATTTTAAGTTGAGCCGATACCCGCGCTAACACTTCAACAGGCTCAAAAGGTTTTATAATGTAGTCAGCACCGCCCGCCTCAAACCCTTTTACTTTGTCAAATACGTCATCTAAAGCGCTGATGAAAATTACAGGGATATCGCAAGTAACTTCAGATGCTTTAAGTTGACGGCAGACTTCATAACCATCCATACCGGGCATTTTTATGTCTAGCAAAATCAAGTCTGGCGCTTGCAACTCTACTGCTTTTAAAGCTCGCTGTCCACTAATCAACTTCCTGACTTTGTAACCGTTTTCAATTAGCAATTGAGAAAGTAGTTGAATGTTAGCGGGAATATCGTCAACAATCAAAATGTCAGCCAAAAATTGTTTAGTTTGCTCCATCATCTATCGCCACCAAAGGACAGAGTTTTGAGTTTTTTCCGAATATTGCCAACCGCTATTTTCTCAGCCGCACTGTTCGCACCAGCAGCATTAACAGGCGACTTAACATCAGCCACAGTCACGGGTTCTTCTGGATCGTTCGGATGTGGCAGCAATGCCCGAGCGAATCGAATCCGCTGATCCAGCTCTTCATCTATATTGAGCAGTTTACCCGTCTGCTGCTCTACTGACAAAGCTTTCGCCCGCCTTTCAAGCTGCGGTCTGATGCTGCTGTCCCACAGTTCTTCAGATTCTTTAGCTCGCTTTATGTCGCCGGGCCGCACCGGAATCTTGAGAGGGTAGGGAAATAAAGCTTCCGTCCCCGTTGCGTAAGCCGGTGAAGTGATGACGCACTTGCCTTGAGGAAACCTCAGAATTTCGTCAGGACTAATCAGCGGTTTTTTTTGCAACTGTTCGCTCCAGTTGACAGAACGGCTCGTTTGCTGCCCCGTCGAACTGCCGGTCGATCGATTTTTTACCAGCACTTCCACTTCCCCGTACCGCTTAGAATATTTCTCGGCTGTCTCAAAATCGCCGGGGTTGAAGAGGACATGAGTTGACAGAGCACTGGCGATCGCCGCCCCTTTTTTATCCCCATAGAGATTGTAAAGCTGATTGAGTGATTGAATGCCAACAATCGGCACGCCGCCAGCAGAACGATATTCGTTAGCCCACTGATCCATTCTGTCGAACTTGAGAGACGGAAACTCGTCTAAGCAGTACAAAAATGGGTCAGAACGTACCCGACTCAAATTAGACACCACACATAAGTGAATAGCAGCAGCTAACAGCGGCCCCACTACAGTGCGTCTTTGGTCATCTAATTTGAAAATAATGCACTTTTTCCCTTCTAAAGCAATTGGAATGGTGCTGCGACCAATAAATGCCCGCAGCAAATCTTTTTGAATGAAACTGGAGTAGGTTGCCTCTGCGGTTGCCTTAATGCCCGCCACTGTTTTTTCAGCATCTTTTGAACTTAATAACTGCGAAAAACTAGAGGCAATCCACCTGTCCATTTTGAGGGGATGACCGTCGGGTCGGTGAACGGCGTGGTCGATGCGCTTGACCAAATCTGGCAGTTGAATAATTGCGTACACAAAAGCTAAATCCGGGTAAGGACTGCTTTTTGCCAACTGCACTAAACCCTTCGCCATCAACTCGCCTGCTTTCTCAAAAAACTCATTGCCTTTACTCTCCCCCGGACTAGCATTTCGAGCAATAACTTGTCCAATTTCTGCTGCCATTACTGCATCTTGTGCATCTCTCATAAAATCCAGAGGATTGATAGTGCCGCTGTAAGCTTCCCCTGGCGCAAACACTTGCACATCGTAGCCATAGCGCACTGCAAGGGGTGCAAGCACTTTCATCTGGTCTCCTTTTTTGTCGTAAATAATGGCAGGAAAACCTTGCTGGAATGCACTTTCAACCATCCGGTCAATGACGCTGAATGTTTTGCCAGAACCCGGAGCACCAATGACTAAAGTTCCGCGTTCTGCGTGGGGAAACCAAACCGTCGGATTTGCACCTAATAGCGTTTGCAATCGAGCACTCAATCCCTGACAACCTTTAAACCAATAAGTCGGCGTACCGCTCCACAAAGTAACGGGCTGCCGTTTTTTTTCTTTCATTTGTTTGAGGGCAGAGCCTGTGGCTGCCAATTTTTCAGCCGTCCCGCAGAGCCGCCCGGAGGTAATTTTACCCTTCCCGTTTCCAACTAATTTGGAAGCAATAAGTAAGCCTGCCATTAGCCCTAACATTGCCAGTCCCTCTGGCTTCATAAACTGACCCAACAACCCGCCAAAATCTATGCTAGTTAACGAACGTTTAGGAGGTTGAACTGCCATTGGTATCAAGGTAGCTTTGTTAATTTTAGGCAGAAATTGCAAATTGTTCATTTTTTTTAGCTCTTAAAAAAACTAAATGTTTCAGCTAGCGGCTATCGCCTCAAGGGAGAGACCATGACAAAAATAGGTAAACAATGGTAAGAAGCAATAACGCGAAATCTCCCAGTAAGACAGTACAGAATTCTAGTGGAAAGTCCAACACGCAAAAGAACAAGAGTGCTGATTATTACGAGATAGATCCGGAGCTATTCAACAGTGATTACAACCAAACTCGCAAGCCCTCTTTGCCCTATGGAATCGTGATTAACGATAACCCAGCAGGTATTTTGCTCCCGAACGACCAGCTTGTCAAAGCGGAATGGCACGTAATACCTAATGTTGAGGAATTGACAACGGTCGAACTAAGCGAAGAAGTGACAGGCTTACTGCTCCCAAAAGCGAGAATGTTGGTATTAGCTTTTGTGCCTGAGTACATCCGCTACAAAGATATTGAAGAAAATGGAGAATTAGCAGGTAGTTTTATTGGGCTTTACGACGAATATCGCGATTCCCTCGATAAAAAGACGCAGGAAGTGTGTTCCGAACACGCTCTCATCTTTCTAAATCCCAAAAACCAACCCCTGCATCAGGTACCGATTGTCGTCCGCTTCAAGAATGTAGCCCTCTGGAGCTTTAAGAGCGCTAGAGAAGAATTTTACCGCAATTTGGAACGCGCATTTGCTGATTGCTTTGGGAGAGATTACAGCGGTAAAAATGACAAGTGGCGCTCTTTGGGAGTGTTGAATGTCGAGTTTAGAGCTCTTAAAGAAGGGGAAGGCAAAAATAAATCATTTTGCTGCAAAACTCACAGCATTACTCAGCCAACTGATGCTAATTTTCACAAGCTATTTCTCGGTCAAAAACCACAAAAGAAATTGATTTGGGGACTGCACAATAACATTGCTGGTTTCATTGAGGCTAGCGATGCCGGGTTGCCAGCTATAGCTGCTGGTGCGGAACCTGAAGTCCAGGCATTGCCAGAAAGCGTAACTAACCGCAAAAATCGAGGTAAATTGTCACCCCCTCGCAAAATTGCACAAGTTGAAGGAGGAACAGACTCAGAATTAGAGGAATTAGATGAATTTTCCGAGGCTGCTGAGGTTGAAGTTGAGGTTGATTCAGCAGAAGATTTTGACTTCGATGAACCCGCCGACTACTAAACACTAACTACTGAAAAGCTGGCTGTCAGCAAGTTGATAGGTAAGGCCGTCGTAGCAAAATTGAAGCTGGCGGCGGCCTTCTTTGGAAAGCTGATTCACTCCTAGACAAGGCAAACCCTCGTGTGAGGAACTGTCAGCCTTAAACAAAGGAGTTTTCTGCGGTTTATGGGGGTCGAGATAAGCTGCAAATACTTCTGTTGGCATTTGACTTGAATCATTAGGAATTAAGTAGCCAACATAAAGGCAGCCTTTTGTGCCGCACAGAGTGGAATTATTGAAATCATAAAGGTTCAGCCGTCCTACCGAGCCATTAACTTGCCACACTCGCATTCTCTTAATCGCTTCCGCAGCAGCACTTTGCCCAGCCGCTACTTTGAGTTCTGGAAGGCTGCTGTGTTCCTTTACAATTAGGGTTAAAGTTTCTTTTGGAGTGACTCGCAAAGCTTGTTGCCAAGAAGCTGGTGCGGTTGTTGCTGAACTAGAATTCGTGCAAGCAACTGTCCCCAATAATAGCGACAGGGCGGTAAAAACTGTCAAACCAATGCGAAACCAGTAACCAAGTTGATTTAACCAAACCGGGGGGTTGACAATCTTTTGGGTGCCTGCTGTTTGTTGCTTAACTCTATTTTGTTTAACCATTTGTTACTACCATCCTATAAAATAAAAGGAAAAAAAGCAGAATAAAGAAGAAAAAGACAATAAAAGAGAGAGTATTTTGTTGAAGTAAGCTGTTGTATGTCTAAATCTTACAATCAATTTTTATGACTTCCTTCGGGGAAGACTAAACGACTCTACAATTTATATCTTGAACAGCTTAGAAGTCATATCTAATCAGTTGACATCGGAATTATTATCTCTCTCTTCTCTTTCTCTGTGTCCTCTGTGTCCTCTGTGGTTTAATCATTCGGGAGCATCTCAATGAAAGCAGCCAAGCCCAAAATTGGAGTTAGGAGCCAGGAGCCAGGAGTCAGGAGGAAAGAGTCAGAAGGAAGGAGTCAGAAGAAGTGTTTTTACTAATATGAGATGCTCCCAATCATTCCGATACAACCAGAATTGATATCAGTGCTATAAAATCAATGGCTTCAGCAATTAAAAACGTCCTGGTTGCGGATAAGGTTGTTAGATTTGTTAATAACTTGCTTTTCCACCTCCTCTTTCCCCTGGTTCAATGGGATAGCGCAGCCGCGCCCAGACTAATTGCTAGTCCCAAAACGATTAAAATCATAAAAACTTGCTGCTTGCGCTTGTAAACAAGTCGAATTAAAAACCACATTCCCATCAAAAAAGAGCTGATGAACAGCGCAATCTTAATACTCCAACTAGCATTTAAAGTAATGCCGGAGCCGACCGAGTTGCTGATGCCATTGCTGTCACCAGAATTAGCTTGGCAATTGTCGCTGGTATTGTGGTTATAAAGCTCTCGAACCTTTTCTCCGTACTGTTTGAGAGAATAGCCGCCTAAAATGTTGGAATAGCTGGCATCAATTTTACTGCCAGAACCCCCAAAGTGTTTCTGCGCTACTCGCTCAATTAAGCGATCGCCCTTGAACACCTGCCCAGTTTTAGGGTCAATTTCCTGCTGGCTACTGGCTACGTTCTCAGCTAGAGAATTTTGCAAGACTTTATCCTGAACAGCAGGAGGAAAATATTGGAATAGTTCCTCTGTTGTAGGTTTTTGACCTTTGTTGACGTTGAGGAGAAAGTTAGCCGCCCCCGGAATTGAACTGACAGCACGCTGCACGTCTTCCCGGTAGCTCATCAACTGATAGCGACCGATCGCCCGCCCGCAGTTTTGAGATCCTTCGGTACAAACGATCTCGCCAATAGCTTCGTAATCGCCACTGGCTGTATTTTCCAAATTGGCGATTCCTTCGGAAAGCTTTGCTAACGCCTCCCCTAATGAAGCCATATCCACACCGCTAACGTAAGTTGCGGGGCGCGCGCATTCTCGGTTTGATTCAGGTACCGGCTGAGCTGGTAAAGCATTTTTTTTAGCTTGATTTGAACTCAGCGGTTTTGAAGGTTTTGTTTCAGATACCACGCCTTTTGAGCGAGAAATACTGTTAGAAGAACCGCCCTCCAATCGACCGACAAACATAGGCGAATTAACGCTGTAACTGAGAAACGGAACCGGGCCAATAATGTAAGGCGATTTGCCGCAGGGTAAACTAAACCTGAAGTACAGAGCCGTGTCAACAGTATCGCTGGTTTCTGACGGCTCCATTACCACTACTTTAAACACTTCCCCAAAAGGATGCCGGCCCGTTGGTTCCCAACCGCTCAAACAGCCAGAACCGCCTCGCACTTCCTGATATTTGCCGCTAATCCACTGCTTGCCTTCTAGCGGCCCTGTGGCGCGGCGACCGGTGTTTTCCATGTCGTCGAGTTCGATATAAGCGCAATCTTTCTCGCACGCTACTGCAAATCCTTCTACATCAGAACCAGAAATTGTATTAGAGCGTTTGCTTTCGTACCGACTGTAGATCGTGTCAATTCGCATGATTGTGCTGCCAAGGGACGCAATAGGAACAGGAAAACTAGAAAGCGGGACTTGACTCAGCAGCGGAATATTGCTGATGAGTTCCTCTGACCAGCCAGAGAACTGTTCTAAATTTACGCTATTAAGGTTGGGAATTTGGGCGAGCGTAAACTCAGATAGGTCAATTTGGTTAAGTTTTGCCTGCGCTAGTTGCGGTACTTGTTTTATAGCTTGACCAATTGGTAATTGGCTGATGTTAGGGTTCACTCCGGCTATTTGAGAAGATAAAGAAGCAATTGGAGGAACATTGCTCAATTGAAATTGGCTAAGATTCGGAACAATTTCAGCTAAGTGACCGACAGTTTGCTTACCAGCTAAGGGAAATGCTGACAAGCTGATATTCTCTAAATTGATATCCCCTAATGCCAATTGTTCAATTGCTTGCAAAGACAGAATTTCAGGTTTTACATCGTTGATGTCCCGCAGCTTCAAGATGTTGTCAACAGAAGTGCCGGCTTGCCAGCTTCGACCGCCAGAACTTCCAGAACTAGCAACGGCGGGCAGGGAACTAAATGTAATCTGGCTCCAATCTGGCAGCAAAACTCTAGATTGTTCTTTGTCCCAAATTTTAGTAGGTAAGGAACTAGCGCTAGCAATTGATGGAAAGCTTAAGAAAGTAATGCAGATGAAAGCAAAAATTAGGCAGAGTGTACTGGCAGCTATTAAGGCAGAGCCTATCTGGCTTGATTTTTTTAACGGCTTGGGACTGTTCATGGGAATCCTATTGATGTTAACTCAAATTAGGTAAAAAAAGCTGCTCTATTCCTTCTAATTTGGAAAAACTTTAAATGGTTTTTAAAACATTACGAAAAATAGAGCAGTATTGCAGAAATTAGCCATCAGCTAAATCTCCCTCTCCCCCTCTCTCCCCCTCTCCCTCTCTTCCTCTCTACCTTTCTCCCTCTTTTCCTCTCCATTTTAGGAATTACCCAAAAACCTGGCCTTCCTATGTAATTCCGTCATTTTAGGTTTAGCATGAGAACGAGAAACTGGTTTTTTTAGGTTGATAGTGCGTCCAGGACTGCATTTCTCCATCTTCGCTTTTTTCTTTAATCAAGCTCCAGCTCAAGCTGTGGATTCGGGCGGACTGCTGAATCTGTCCAAGGAGTATCTGCTAGGTTGGACAAGTCATACACATTTTCTTGGTAACCGTTGTCAAAATTACCTTGGCGAACTTCTTTAGATGACGAGTAACCGACAGTCAAATCGGGTGCCGATTCGTAACCGGAGTTGTTATAGCCGGAATTAGGTTCAATCGAAGCATTGTGCATGGTTTTTCTTAGTTTATGTGGTCAATAATTCCAATTTAAATCGCATCGAGTTCGTGCAACTTCATTCCTGTGAGCGATTTCGTTCAGTAAAAATTACCCCCTCTAAATGGAGGGGGCGGCTTTAGGAAGGTTGCCTAACGGCTCTCAGCACTGGGCAATGCTACGAAGTCGAGAAAAATGTCTTTAAGAAAGTTAAGAGAGGTGACAAAGTGCGATCATCGCGCACTAAAATCTTTGGTTTTGCAGTTATCGCGGTGTAATAGGTAGAATTCTAAACCCAGAGCGGGTTTCATCTACTGAAATTAATGCCCCTCACTCAATTTGTGACTCGAATTTACGCAACACTTCCACAACCAAACTCTCTATATTGGCAGGCAGTACGTCTTGAATACGCACTTGAATTACAAGGAGTTAGCCGCGACTGAAAATGTCTTCAATGTCCCGTGAACCGTGCAGAACACGAATTACATCTATTCCATTTTCAATTTCCCGATAGAACACCACATAATTGCCGATCGGAAAGCTGTGCAACCCAGCTAACAGTTCCTCACGCCTTCTGCCCAATCCTGGATTACGTGCCAAGGTTTGCAGTTTTCCCTCAATGCGATCTAAAAACTCGTCAGCCCGATCTAAACTATCATCAGCGATGTAGTCCCAAATATCTAGCAAATCCAGTTCAGCGCGTGGGCGTTTAACGATCGTGGCCATTACTGCGGTTTCCTCCGCCGACGCTGCCGCGCTTTTGCCTTGATTGCTGGCATATCCAAGGGAGTTGCTTCACCGCTGTCTAGCCCTAGCTGAATTTCCTGCCGCAATTCCTGCAAGCGAGCTTGCTGGAATTGTTCCCGTTCTTTCAACAGGCGCAACCCTTCACGGATTACCTCGCTAGCAGAATAATACAGTCCGCTTGAGACTTTCTCCTGGACATACTGCTCTAACTCTGGTGTCAAAGACACGTTCATGCCTGAGTCCTCCTGTAATTTGGGCTATTCCATTTTCGCCTTAATAACAGGGAATAGCAATCGTTGTTATTATTGTACTAAAAAACTCGCTCTTGTGTACAAGCAAGTTGAGCAATTTCTCAAGTAACTCTCGCGATCGATCGAAATGAACCAATAGACATCTCCAAAAATGAATCTGAAACCCTTATCCTGCTTAGACTTATCTGTAATTTATGGAGATGTATAATCATGCCCCAAGTGGGTTTCCAACTAATCCGAATTTACAATGATTACCTACAGTTGACCTGGAGAGATCAATCGTACCCAACATTTTGAGCAAGTTCATTTTTCCAACCGCGATCGCGCTCACATCGCTGAAAACTTTTGGCTATTATGCAATGAAACTGCTAACTGCAGAAGACATACTCCAGCGTTACTCAGAATACCGGAAATATTCCGCATTTTTTAATTGTTCAATAACTCCAAGCAAATCACTTGGTTTGGTGCGAGAACACCTCCGACTTTTATTACTTGCAGCTCTCCGGTTTCGTGGGAATATTGTGCTTTAACTTGGGCAATTGCTGCATCTAAACTAGATGCCTGAGCAATATACACCTTCTCAAGAGCACTTAGTACCCAAATAGGTTTGGGCCACTTATGTCGAGGTTGGAGAATTGAATAGTGAATCACTTGACCAGTATACTGAACAATTTGCTCGATCGCAGTTTCCGAACAAAACTCCCTCAATTCTGACTCAATACATTGTTTGAGTTCTTTCGCAGGAATCTGCTCAAAAACTGATTCTAAAAGCATTAATGTTGGTCTTGTCTGCTCTAATTGAGTGTGTTCCTGCACGACTAATGACTCTACGAAATGACTCACCTGGTTGATGATTGAGTCAAAATCTAGCTCCATCAATAAATGACCTAAATACTCCCTTAACAAATTTCTTAGCTTTTCATCAGAGATATTGATACCGCAGGTTTTCAGATAAACTGAAGGTTTATTACCCAAATCCCGACCGCAGCCAACTTCTCCATTAGCTGCATCTTCTGCTTCTATCAGTTCCATCAAGCGCGGATAACTGGTTGTATCATCTATTGTGGATTGGGGCTGGGAGGGAATTGAGTTACTCATTTGTCTTTCCTTAATGTTTCAAAGTAATTAAGATTGTCGGGTTCTTCAGGATCTGGACCGCAGTCTAGCAACCCCACTTTCAACTTTCTGTGACATCTCTCCGACAGCCAAGGACGGAGCTTCTAAGAATCACTTCTTAGATTTCCTAGTTATTCCCTTACGGGGTTTCGACTTTGACCTAGATTGAGACATCTCAACCCCTGGCAAACCGTCTGCATAGGCGCTTTGGATTCCCGACTGTCCATCGGTACTAATCAGAGTTATTCCTCTATTTCTGATGACTTGACTGCTAGCCACATCTCGATCTGTTGTGTATCCACAACTAGGACAACAATGAACTCTAACACTCAAATCCTTTCTCACCTCCGCACCACACTCAGGACACTCCTGAGAAGTCCCCCTGGCGCTCACTTCACCAAAGAATTTGCCACGCTTCCAACACACGTATTTGGTGATAGTTCGGAACTGTCCAAATCCAGCATCAAGCATCTGTTTCCCGAACATCCCTTTGGCAATAATTCGGTAATCCAAGTCTTCCATGAAGACCATATCACCTGCCCCGCAAAGGGCATGAGCTTGTTTGAAGTGAAAATCTTTACGAGTATTATCAATTGCGTGGTGAATTCTAGCAACTTTAATGCGCTGTTTCTCGTAATTTTTAGACTGCTTCTTTTTCCGAGTAAGTCTGCGTTGCAGCAATTTCAGCTTGCGGAGCATAACTTTCAAGAACTTGGGCGGTTTTACGATCACCCCGTCACTGGTTGCTAAAAACTTTTCAAGCCCAACATCTACTCCAATCGGATGACCGTGTGGCATTGGATTGGGAACACTGACATCACATTGGATGTTGATAGAAGCGTACCAAATATCCGCTTTATTAATTATTCGGACTTGCTTTACTACAAACCCCTGTGGGATTGGGCGATGCAGGTTAATTGGAATCAACCCCAATTTTGGTAAGGCAATATGTACTCCAGTCACAGGATTCTGCTTGAACTGGGGAAACAACAAAGATTTGAATTGCCCAAACTTCTTGAATCGAGGGAAGCCATGCCCAATTTTTTGAAATCCCTCCCATGCTCGGTGTAATTGCTTGAGCGCTTGCTGCAACACTTGGCTTGGTACTTCACCCAATCGGGGAAATACTTTTTTGGCACTTGGCAGAGCATTAAGCTGTTTTACTTCGTTAGGGAAGGTTAACTCAGCAGGCATGATGTATTCATGACTGATGGAGCATCTGTCAACCTGGCATTTCCGGCTATTGCACCAGTCCTTAATTTCCCGCAGCCCATAGTTATAGGCAACACGACAAATATCCATCCACTCTTTCAGCGCTTGCTTTTGATTGATATTCGGATAGATTCGATAGCTATAATTCATGGTTAACATTCCACTATTTTAACATATATCGATATTCTTTCACTATTTTTATGAACGGAACTAATTATGAAACCTAAGCCGCTAAAGAAACAGAAAATATCAACCGCTATGCCAACTTTTTTGGCCTCCGATAAACTTAACATAGCTCAGTTGAATGTTACACTTAAAACTCCTTACCAATTGATCGATACTGCTTTCAATCTTGAAACAGCCCTTCAACCATTCCAACAAGCAAAAATCATCGGTATAGACTGCGAAACGACAGGGCTTGACCCCTACAAAGCCAAAATTAGATTGTTACAACTTGCCATTCCTGACCATCCAGTAATCATTGTAGATTTATGGGCAATTGAACCGAGTTCCCTCGAACCATTACGCTTGCTCTTAGCGAGTCCTGCACTCAAGGTAAGTCACAACCTCAAATTTGAATGGCAAATGCTCGCTTTTGCCCGACTGGAACCATCCAAACCCTTTTTCGATACCTATTTGGCTTACCGAGTGCTGACGGCTGGACTAAAACGCCACCTGTCCCTAGAGTCTGTCACTGAGAATTTGCTTAAAGTAAAGCTAGACAAAACGCAGCAACTTAGCGATTGGTCGGGAAACTTAACACTCGCTCAACTCCAATATGCTGCTACCGATGCTGCAATCTTACTCCCGCTGGCTGCTGCTCTGCAACAAAAACTGAAAGCTTCTAAGCTTTGGAAAACTGCTTTACTAGAGTTTGCTTGTCTGCCTGCGGTGGCTTCTATGGAACTCAACGGAATGCTTTTAGATAGAGAACAGTGGAGAGTTTTGGGAGTGAAGCTCTGTTATCAACGCGACTCTCTTTTAAAACAAATTAATTCGCAACTCCATCGACCTAACCCTAATCAACAAATCTCTCTCCTGCCAGAATTTACGGATACAATTAATCCTCGCTCTCCCAAGCAAGTCTTAGCCGCTTTGCAAGAGAAAGGTATTCCTGTTACTTCCACTAGCTCTCAACATTTAATTCCTTTGCAAGGCGAGTATCCCGTTATTCAAGCACTGTTAGAATACCGCAGTTTATCGGCTCGTATCGATACTTATACTCTGGGTTTACCTGAACGCATTCACCCGATTACAGGGCGCATTCATCCCAATTGGTTTCAGATTGGTGCTAGATCAGGACGGTTTAGTTGTCGAGAGCCAAATTTAACGAATATCCCCAGAGATAAGGAAACCCGACAGTGTTTTAAAGCTGCACCCGGTTACGTCCTGCTCAAAGCCGATTACAGCCAGATTGAACTGCGGATTATGGCGAAGGTTTCGGGCGATCGCACGATGGTCAAAGCTTACTCCAAAGGGGAAGATTTGCACTCTCTCACAGCTTCCTTGGTGCTAGCAAAACCTTTATCTAAAATTACTGTCGAAGACAGACAGCTCGGCAAAATTATTAACTTCGGTTTAATTTATGGCATGGGAGTTACGAAATTTAAGAATATGGCTCAAGCAGAGCATGGAGTCACTTTAACGCTGCAACAAGCTTCACACTTTCGTAAGAAGTTCTTTGAATCCTATACAGGTATCAAACAATTTCACGGCAAAGTTCGGAGCGCCTGGATCCGAGGTATTCGAGAGAGTCGGACTGTCTTAGGCAGAAGGAGATTATGGTCAAAAGATACTAAACCGTTGCTTAATGAGATGCTAAATAACCCAATTCAAGGAATGAGCGCTGACATTACTAAACTCGCTCTTGCTCTACTTTTTATGCCTCTGAGCCGCACTGGTGCTAAACTGATTTGTGTCGTTCACGATGAAATTTTAATAGAGTGTCCTCTTGAACAAGTGACGGCAGTTAAAGCCTTGCTTAAAAAATGTATGGTGAGAGCCGGGAATAAATTTCTCTCTCCGATTCCTTGCGAGGTAGAAATTAAGGTGATGGAAAGTTGGGGGGGGGTAAGAGATTAACGGGGAAAGATTGGGAGTGGGGAGGGGAGAAACCGCACCCCAGGCATTGCTGTGAAAATTCCACTTCCTGACCACTCCCCATTCCCCTAACAGTCACCGCATAATTCCGCGCCCAACCTCCCACCCCTAAACAACGATTGTTGAGGTGCAAGTGAACAGTTGATTTCAAAACATAATGAATGTAATTCTCACTGTTAGTAACCAAGCCGCAAATATCCTTGGTAAGTTATCAAAATGCGCTATTGCCATGCTGCACCAAGCTGAATATAGCGTTATCAGGCAGGAGGGAGAGCGCGGCTACACAACCAATGCTTTAACTGTACCGCTTGAACCAGAAACAGGTTTAACTTGGCAGGGAGTAAAACTATGCCTTGAAAATTGCGGCTACCGCGTCCAAGTTAAGTCTTAGATTACTTATACAATAATCCGTGCATCTGGTTAATAACAAATGCACGGGTTATTATTTCCCAGACCGTCCTCGACGCAACGCCACCACCACAAACGGGGGGATTGCCCGCTATTTCAGGCTTATTCAGAGGCTGGGCGTAAGTCCTGCTATAGAAAGTGCCATAAAACTTTTGCGCTAATTCTATCAACAGTCAAAACTTTTTGGCTCACCAACAAACCCATGCTATTGTTGTTTATCATGCACTCAAGTTTTGTCGTAAGCAGGTGGCCGATACTCGAATAATTCTTGCTCTCCCGCCGCAAATTTAGACCCATCCCTCCCAGAAGCAGGCCGAGCAAAGGACGCTTTGTTGCGAATCCCCTGGATATCTTCAGAAGAACGCTCAGACGATAGCACAAACTGAGTTCTCTGATAACGCAGATCGGCCAATTCAATTTTACCAGGTCGCCCTTCACAATAAGCTCGCTCAGCACAGCGTTTAACTGCGATCGCAATTTCAGCACTCGTTGCTCCGGCATAATCAGATAGTAGCGAATACCACTGTCTGTCGCTCCAAAGATTCTCTTTTCCTTCCCCAAACTGCTCTGGGAAATACTTAGCTAAGTGCAAATTAAAAATCTCATAGCGAGCGCCGCCGTGCGGCAAATCCACAAACCAGATTCCGCCGTCGTCAAATCTGCGGATAAGTTCAGTCGGCAGCATTTCTAAGCGGTTAACAGTAGCTAACATTAACACGGGGCTTTCATGCTCCTGCATCCATGTGAGCAATTTCTGCGACAGCCGCCTAGCTACACCGCCGTCAGCATTTGATTCCCAGCCAGAAAAACCCTTGTCAAAATCGTCAAAGAACAACACGCAGCCGCCCAAATTATCTGCTGTATCCAGCATTTTGTTGAGAGCGCGATCTGGATTAGAGGAACCTATAATATTGCCCCAACTTGCTGCTAAAAGCGCAT
Source organism: Tychonema sp. LEGE 07196 (assembly GCF_963890365.1). Taxonomy (NCBI): domain Bacteria; kingdom Bacillati; phylum Cyanobacteriota; class Cyanophyceae; order Oscillatoriales; family Microcoleaceae; genus Tychonema; species Tychonema sp. LEGE 07196. The sequence continues at coordinate 57,870 of NZ_CAWPRX010000161.1, forward strand.
AACCTAGCTTCTTAGCAGCTAGCTTTGCACTCAAACTTTTGCCCGTCCCCGGCGGCCCCCACAGCAGCATTCCTTTGGGAGGTCTGAGGTGATATTTCTTGGCATCAGCTTCTGACAGCTTTACGACTTCGCTCAAATAAGCGTCTAATAAATCTAAACCGCCAGCATGAGGCACGTCTGGAGAAGCAATGAACTCCAACCCCTGGTCTCGAAGTTGCGATATTTTATGCTCCAATACCAACTGTGCGATTTGGACAACTGAAGCGGTCACAGAGAGCGATCGATCTAACACTAATTCAATTTCAGCAGTTGGCAGCCCTAGACTAGAAACAGCCAGCCGTTTTTTAGCAGCTACCGCATCTGAACCAAAATCAAGGGAACAATTGCGATCGCAAAAATTATCTACAAGAACTTCGACTTCAAAACGATCGGGTAACGGACATTTGAGTAGAGGAATTAATGGACTTAGCTTTGATGGCAGTTGGATGTACTCACCCAGCAGTACCCAATATTGGTTGGCCCAACGCCCTTTCAGCTCAAAGAATGCGTTAGCCAATTGAGAATAACGGCGGACAAGAGGCTGTTCGGTACTGTCTGACTCCAAAATGTCCTCTAACAAAAAGATACCGGGGCAGTCATTTTCCAGCAGAAATTGCAGGACATCACTCTCGACAGATAGCTCAGTTTTACATAAGACGTATTCACTATTATACATCTCCGAAATATCGGAAACGCTTGTCATGTCTGAATGACCACCTAATTTCGGGAGATGTTTATCCAAACACCGCACCTGTTGAAGAGTTGCATAGCCGGGATTCCAATAATAAACAGGTAAACAACACTCACTGGCGTACTGATGAAATGATGACAATATTTTTTGGCGATCAGCACTGTAATATTCGAGGGCAAATATTGGAGTTTGAGTTGCTCTTAAATTATACCACGCAGTGAAAAATTTCATGAGTTCATACATCTAAATAGAGACTGTTTAAAATAAAAATTTAACTAACATAATTAAAATTTAGCTTCCTGCTACTGAGCGAAAATTTCCCCCTCAATTGGAGGGGGTAATTGTGCCTAACGGCACTAATAAATTGATGTTATGCAAGTTAAATTGTCAATCATGGTCACAAGTAAAAAGCAAACCGCCGCCACTCCCATTCGCTCTCATTCACCAGTGCCTGCTAAATCTAAGCCACCTGAAAAACAGAACAGTCAAACAGTTAGCAGTAACAATGGAGCAAAATCAAAACCTCAACCTAACCTCAGCCCGGAGCAACTTGCTGGCGAGCTAGTCAAACAGATTCGCAATACAATTCATAAAAAGTACGGTGTGACAATTCAGCGTCGCGATAGCCGTATTTCGACAAAGGTGGGCCACGCAATTCGCGAAAAACTGGGATTGGATATTCAAGCTCAGTTGAATAAGCGCAACGGTAATGGCAATGGTAAAAAGTTCGACTGGCAAGAGTGGAACAATACTGTGTTTCCCAAGCTAGTTGGCCGGCCCGAAGAACTTAAGTATGGTGTCGAAGTTGTTGCCTTAGCGATGAGCCAACTTTACGATACAATTGCTGACAACCCGCAAGCTGCCATTGCAGATTTAATGGAGTTCAATGCTCAAAGCTTAAAGCGTCGCAACGAGTTAGCTAAATCCTCTGAAGAAGATACTGAAGAACTCGATGATGATGACGAGCTCGATGATGAAGATGATGAAATTGATGACATACTCGATGAAATTGATGAGGATGACGAAGACGAGGAAGGCGATGAGGATGAGGAGGAGGATGATGACGATGAGGAGGATGATTTTAGTTTAGACGAAGAGGAAGAATTTGAGGAAGACGACGAATAATTGCTAAAGTTTGATTAGAAAGCTCTGCTGAAAAAGCAGAGCATTTTTTTTGCCTCTATCGAGGCCTTTTCCACGAATCGCGATGCTGGGTAATGATTGTCGCCACCGTCCGAATCAGGACGCTCTGGGAAGCAGACCCAACCAATTCACAATCAAGGAAATTTTGACCTTGATTGTGAATTTAATTTTACCCACTCACCCACCACTATTTTTTTTGAATTAATTGTAATTAGCAGACTGCCGTCGCTTTAGTTGTGAAAAAAAACACGCTTGAGGGTTAATCATGGCTAATCGCAAATCCGCTCCAACTCCGATGCAAAAGCAATTTGCAGAAACTCTTGAAGAACAGCGCTTTGAGATGTTTTTGCACGTTGCCCGCGAGTTAACGGGACGTGCCAAACAGCGACAGTTGCAGAAAGGTAAAGCTCTTGACTGGGAAGCGTTCAATACTTGGTTTAACAAGCAATATGAAGGCTACTCGGCTGACGAGATGCTTGAAGAAATCTTGAGCAACGTTTACTGGCTTTCATCTGAGCAAGCTGTGATTGACTTGCACTTCCGTTATATCGAATCGGCAGTCAAAGCTTCTCATAAGAAAAAGGCAACTGACGATAATGAAGAGATTGATGATTTTGTCAAGTAATCAATGACGACCCCCGATAAAGGGGATAAAATCCTGCTGGGAGCAGGATTTTATTTGCCCGCCCACCCAC
>NZ_CAWPRX010000162.1:0-5680 GCF_963890365.1 Tychonema sp. LEGE 07196
CCCCTTGTCCAGGGGGGGAGCAAGAGTCACCGCGAGCCGATTTGGCGGTAGTCGATGTGTCGTTTATTTCCCTAGATAAGATTTTACCGGCGCTGTGGGAATTGTTGGCACCGCCGCGAGAAGCGGTATTGTTGGTAAAGCCGCAGTTTGAAGTTGGGCGCGAGAGAGTCGGGAAAAAAGGCGTAGTGCGAGACTCAGCAACTCAAGCCGATGCGATTTTTCAAGTGTGGAAAGCAGCCACAGCTTTAGGATGGCAGCAACGGGGCTTAACGTGGTCGCCTTTACTTGGCCCGGCCGGTAATATCGAGTATCTTTTATGGTTGGGGATCGATCGCCAAGAGGAACCAGAGCCGGGGGCGATCGAAGAAAGTGTTGTCAAGGAAAGCATCGCACAAGTCGCAAAAGCGGCAGCGCGGGAACTTGTCAATCGATTTTAGATTTTAGATTTGAAATTGACTTCAACCGATCGAGCTAATCAATTTTAAAAGTCAAATTTGGAGAGCAAAACTTATCTAAAATTTGAAATTGTTTTGTCAATCAGACTCCTAAACTTTCACAAGAGTGAATAATTCCATGCAGCCATTAAAACAAGCCGGTTCAATTTTTCTGTACATTCTAGGGGGCATCGGGTATTTAGCAATTGTAGCTACTATTGTAGGCGTTTCAATTCTGATCAAATTCGCAGCCCTGCTGCTGGCGGACAAATTATTATATACAATTCTGATTATCGGTGATTTGTTGAGAGGCATCGAAATTATTGAACTGTTAAATATTTTAATATTTGCTTTTATCGGCATGGGATTTGGGGTTGCTACAAAACTTTTAATTCCTGAATACGGCCGTAAAATTAGTGCAGCATTATTAATAGTTGTAGTTCCCTTAGTTTTCATGATTACGCCAGTAATTAGATATAATTCTTGGTTAGAAAAAGTCGGAGAATCGGATAACTTATTGCCTGCAGAAACAGCAACATTAACTAACTCTTTTTTGCAGAGAAAAGTAGGATTGCAAGGTTTTCTCGGTTATTACGTATATACTGGTCAGTTTCCGGTAATTCCGACCAAACAATCGGAGATGAAAGACTTAGACAGCTTTGAAAAAAAAGTTAATTCCAGATTTGTGCAGTTAACAGGTGTTGCTCCTACCATTGTTACCTGGTCAATGCGGATTTGTTTTTGGCTGATCAGACTATTTTACTTTTCTATAGCGGCAATTGCCACGATCGCCCATTTTAGGGAAGGTGTGAGAATCGCGGGAAGGTAACACGATTTTAGATTTTAGATTTTAGATTTTAGATTTTAGATTGAAGAATTGGGAATCCTATCAAATCAGGTAGCATCGGAATTAATATTACCCACCATCAGGACACGGCAATGCCGTGTCCCTACAATTAATCCGGGTAGGGAAACGGCACTGCCGTGTCCTCCGTTTATATCATTCCGGTGCCACCGGAATTAATATCAGTTGACCAATTTTTATGAAGATTTGAAGCACTGTATAAAGTTCGTTGGTTAGAGGAAGCGGTGAAAATATTCTTGATAAGTCATATTGAGGTGGATTCTGAAAGTCTAGCTTGACGAATACAATTTCACTGCCATTTGTCATCGCAGCAAAACTCGGTCTATCCTTCCGGGGATTGGCTGTCATGTATGCTAGTGTTTGGGGAAGCGCAGACATTACTGAGATGGTGGTGCGCTTCGACTCTAAAAGTGTCACCCAAAACTGATTTTGCATCACTAAAACATCAATCCGTCCTTTAAGAGTTTCTATTTCCTCATCCTGCTCATCTAAAACAATTTGTACAGATTTTTCAGCAGTCATTTTAAAAGGTGAATCGTAAAAACCCGCTCGTTCCAAGAGAGGCGAACCCATTATTAGCGTGACGGTTCCTTCTGTCAGACTTCCATCATTGAGATGATAGAGATATCTGCGCCGAATCAAATTAAGACTGGCTCGATCGGCTTCAGTAATTTCGGGTAAATCTGTATACCATTCTGGGAAAAATTCCTCGGATTCTGTTCGCGCAATATTGAATCGAGATTCAACATCTGCTAAAGTTTGGATGATTTCAGTAATGGCTGTTGTTTGTGTCATATTTTAAATTCTTGCTGGAGGCGATCGATAATTGTATTGCGCTCGATGGTGGCGAGAATTTCTTGAATTACCGTATCTTGTCCCAGAGGGCCCCAAGTGCAGCCTTTTTCTAAATAAACTTGGGCGGCGCGACCGACGGCGTAGGTTCCGTAAGCTGCTAAACTAGCTTGAGTGACAGCGACTCCGGCAAAAGTAGAAAAGCCAATTTGTGGAGCAGCAGCAGCGGCACTTTTGCCAAATCCCAAGAGAAAACTGCTACCTAATTCTCCCAAAAGTACGCCGCCTGCGCTAGAGAAAATAGTCTGCCAAAGTTTGCCGGCTTCGTAACCAGTCATGGGTAAACCGTAAAGTCTGGATAAGGAGCGAATTAAGGCTAAATCTGCGACGGTTGCTCCCATGACATCTAGGAAAGCAATGGGATTTATCCCCACAGCCAAAGCTTTGTATTTGGCAAATTGCCAGATTAAATCGTCGGCTTCTGTTTGCCGCAATTTGAGAACTTGACGAGCAATGTTTGCTTCGGCATCTCTAGCTTCTACTAAAGCATTGAGAGCGAGGAGCGATCGCCCTTCTCTGTTAAGAATTGTCAAAATTTTGTGCTTGAGTTGGTCTATCTGGGGGGGAGGCGACTCCCATTCGTGGGTGACACTTCCATCTGACCATTCGACGCGCACTTGCACCGGTGCGGGTTCGGCGGCTACCATGACTATTTCTAAAGATTTAGCAATTTTAGGAGCGGATTTTGGTGTAGATTTAGGAGATGGGTTGTTTGGGTCGGACAAATTTTCGCTATTTGTTTCATCTGCTACCGAATCTGCTGCTAACTCTTCAGAATTTCCAAGTGATTGCAAACTTTGGTAAATAGCTTTTCTGTCTAATTCTGGATACAGGTCAATTTTATTAAAAACTAAAATCAGCGGTTTTTGAGCTGTTTGCAATTCGCACAAAGCTTGATATTCAGTGCGGGTGATATCGCCAGCCACGACAAACAGAATTAAGTCAGCTTGGCGAGTGACTTGTTTTGCCATATCGCCGCGCACTTCGCCGCCAACTTCATCAATTCCGGGAGTATCAATTAACTCTACTTGAATCCCCCCTGGCCCGCCCTTACTGAGGGGTGGTTCCATAGGCCCGCCCTTACCAAGGGGCGGTTCCATAAGCCCCCCCTTACCAAGGGGCGGTTCCATAAGCCCCCCCTTACCAAGGGGCGGTTCCATAAGCCCCCCCTTACCAAGGGGCGGTTCCATAAGCCCCCCCTTACCAAGGGGGGGTTGGGGGGGTTCTACACTGTCAAGCAGGGGCAAAGGCACGCTCCAGCGCACGGAACGCGGCCACTGAGTAACGCCGTTGAGAGGGCCTGTTTGGAGAATTTTTTGACCCAGAAGCGCGTTTAATACCGCTGATTTGCCGCGGCTGACCATGCCGAAAGTGGCAATGCGAATCACATTGCGATCGAGCTTTTCTGAGGTGTAACTTAAGATATCTAACTGAGTTTGCAGCGCCGCTTCTAATTCTGTGTTGTTCGAGTTTTTTTTGCCTTGGCGCAAGTGAGAATACCGCGCGAGGGCTTCACGCAAACTGGCACGGGCTAGGGACAAGCGATTTTCTTGGATGGAATTGTCAGCCATTGGCGATCGGCTTTTTTAAGCAATGTAATTGAGCGTCGAACTATAACATTCTATTTCTTATTTTAATACAATTTTTGATAAATTTCTATTTTTTTATTGGGGAGTTTTGCGAAAAATATTGAACGGGCAAGATGCCCGTTCCACAATCAACAAAACTTTCTTGTGGAACAGGCATCTTGCCTGTTGCTTTATTTCAACTTAATTGACGGCTGAATTTACCGCCTCGGACTGAGACATTTGAGGCGCGAGACGACTCGCCACTTGGTTGATGAAACCTTGCAAGAAGGAAACTTGCTGGTTTTGCATAAATACTGCTTGCAAAGTTTTCGTCAGTTCCGTAAGATTGAAGATGCCTTTAGCATTTTCCAATTCTTGAGTTGAGAAATATTCAATCAAACTCAGTCCGGCTATTCTGGTGAAGTAGGCTGCACTAATTCCCTGCACCGCGCCTCCTGCTGCATAGGTGACGGCATTGCTTTTCAGCAGTCCAGTAATAGTTTGGGTAGACAGTTCTACTAATCCCAGTTTGAACATTTGGGTTGCTAAAGTTCCCGCTACTGTTTTAGCTTGATCTAAGGAAAACTTTTGCTGGTAGATAGCGCCGAGGTCGATGACGAGTTGGGTGCTGATGGCGGTTGTTGCTAGCAAGTCTAAGGCGGGAACTGGGTTAGCAAAAACGGCGGCGGCGGCGATGTACTGATATTGTTCGATGATGGGAATTGCCCGATCGCGCCTGACTGCATTTAATAAAGTTTTCGCCTCTAATTTAATAGTTGCAGCTTCGCGTACCGCACTCGCCCAGACTAACTGTTGCCGTTCTTCGGTTACGATTTTAGTCAATCTTGCTGTCAGCGGTTCGAGTTGAGAAACTTGATTTTCGATCCGTTCTTTAACAGTGCCGTCTGCTTGGTGCTGCCGCACTTTAATAGAATTTGGGGAAGCTGCGATCGCAATTATATCTTCTGTTCCCAATATTCCTTGCATTCTTTGGTGCAACTGCTGCAAAACTTGCGACTGCTGCGTTGGCAAATATTGGTCTAGTTTGTTCCAGACTAGCAGCACGCGCTGACCTGCTGAAATTAGCTGAGATAATGTTTTAAATTCAGAATCCGTAATGTCGCCCGCTGTCACAAACAACACTAAATCACCGCTGATTTTAGCATCGACATTTGTGGTATTGGTAAACAGCGGTGCTGTTTCTGAGAAAATCTGTTGTGACGGTTGTTGGGATGCCCAATTAGAATTTAAAACTTGAATTAAGGCAGTTTTGCCGACAGCTTTGCCGCCGCTTACGGTAATCCGCAAGTCTTGTCTGTCTAATTCCGCTTTGAGCCGATCGAGCTTTGCTGTTAGATTAGCCGGATTTGCCGAGTTTTGAGCTTCCTGAGCTAGCAAATTAATGGCGGCGGATGCCGTGGCGATCGCTTTTTCGGCTGCTTCCCGGTTGACCAGGGGTTCGGGGAGTGCGAGTTCGAGTTTGGGGGATTGTTGCTTCCACCACCAATAACCCGCACCGGCGGCCGCCAAGCCGATGAGTGCCGTTTCGCCCATTTCTGAACCCGAATGCTGTAGAGTTTCCAGCAGCCACAGCGCCGCTGAAAGTCCTATTCCGCCTATCAAAATCGGTCGCCGCAAGTTAAGTGTCATTGTTACCTTCCTGTGGGTATTATTGCCAAGCTTAACCTTAACGGGCTTGGTCTTTGTCCCTATATTCCATCGTACCTCTGGGATATCGAAACTGGCAGGCGGGATACCGGTGCGGATTACACCCTCAAGTTTTTGGACAAGGGCCAAATCTACTTTCATACCATTTTTCTGACCTATGTGCTATGGATGAAGTCTTAGCCCCCCCTTAACAAGGGGGGGTTGGGGGGGTAATATCTAGCGCTACTTTATTTCATTGGTATCGGCATAAATCACAGGATCGATCGCAGTTGTCAAGTCGAACTACACAGATA
>NZ_CAWPRX010000163.1:0-1250 GCF_963890365.1 Tychonema sp. LEGE 07196
ATCCATCAGTGGCATTGATTGGGACAGTGGGATATCGGGTAAAATTAAGCCCCTTGACACTCCATCTCTAGTTTTTAGGTGTTTGTGGCGATAGCTGCACGGCGATCGATTCAAAGCCAATTCTTTGTGGTGATTTGAATTATTTTGACTTTAAAAACTGCAACTCGCGACTCGGCTACCTTTACTCGAATATCCGAATCAGCCTGCAACTCGCTACCACTGGCTCCCCATTGATGCTATCAATCCAAGTACACTTTGACCAAAACAATGCAGGAAAATCGCACTTACTCATTCACAATTTTTAGCTAAAATTTGGGAGGAAAAAAGAGGAGAAACCAGCACAGTTATTACTCATTACACCTCGTAATTCCTACTTTTACCCTCGCCATCAGTATAAATACTTATCATGTTTTGTAAAGAATTGTTGCTTTTAACGCGATTTTTTGTAATTTAGACCCTTCTGAATCCTCCTCAATCCTCGTAGTTAGTACGGTAGTCGCATAGCAAGCCATGTCAAATAGACGTTATAGGGGGTAAAATTGAGCACTCTTTGCAAATTAAGGGTTTTTGCGAGATTGCTATGAGAATTGTTGGTAGGCAGGACTGGCGCTCACGCACACGACAACAGCCAAGGCAAGAAAGTTTGATGGGGCAGTTTGGACAAGGATAGAACTGTGCTCCTGCCAGTCGCTCTTGAAGTCAGGAGCGAGCCTGTTGGTGTACACGACAGCCGCCTTTACGAAGGAGCATTGCCGGGCACGACACAAGCCAGTTGGTGCAGTTCGGCATTGGTGGCGAATGCCCGACGCGAGCGCGCGCCCGCTATCCTGTTTGCAAGCGAAGCAGCCTGCTGATGTCGATGATCGCGAGGGAATCGTTCGTCCGATAGCTAGCAAGAGCGCGATCGCCTTGACACCTATGATGCCCCATTCATAAGGGTGCATCATAGGTGTCTGCACGTAAAAGTCCGGTTTGTACGGACAAAAACATTGCTTGCTACCTATCAAGAACAGCCATAACCAGCCATAACCAGCTTCAACAGGCAAAAGCAGAAACAGCACAAAAAGTCAGGCAAGTGCTGTATAAATTCAGGCGTTTGCGGGATATTTTCGTGTAAATATAGGTAAAGTGCATCCCCTGCAAATGCCTGCATTTTCACTAACTTTGTACAGCACTTGCCCGACTTTATACGGCACTTGCCTGACTTTTGGGCACACAAAAATTAGCTATTTTTTAGCGTTTTTAACAAA
>NZ_CAWPRX010000164.1:2500-5592 GCF_963890365.1 Tychonema sp. LEGE 07196
GGTGTTACCCAAGCTTCATCCTGGACATGGTTAGATCACCCGGGTTCGGGTCTATAAACAGTGACCTGTGCTTTCACACGGGCGCTCTTGTCAAACTCGCTTTCGCTAGGGCTTCAACCCATAGGGTCTTAACCTGCCACTGCCTATAACTCGCCGGCTCATGCTTCAACAGGCACGCGGTCAGACGTTTAATCGTCCTCCCACTGCTTGTAAGCTAACGGTTTCATGTTCTATTTCACTCCCCTTCCGGGGTTCTTTTCACCTTTCCCTCGCGGTACTGGTTCACTATCGGTCACACAGTAGTATTTAGCCTTACGAGATGGTCCTCGCTGATTCACACGGGATTTCACGGGCCCCGTGCTACTCGGGATACAGTCACGCTCTTTTCTACTTTCGACTACAGGACTTTCACCTTCTCTGGTGCAGCTTTCAACTGCTTTGTCTAGCTTCAAGATACGTTAGTTGACTGTCCCACGACCCCAGAAGTAAAAACCTCTGGTTTAGGCTGTTTCCCGTTCGCTCACCACTACTTGGGAAATCGCTATTGCTTTCTCTTCCTCCAGCTACTAAGATGTTTCAATTCGCTGGGTTCGCTGCTCTCAGTCTATGTATTCAACTGATGCTTACTGGGTTGCCCCATTCGGACATCTCCGGATCAATGCTTGCTTCCAGCTCCCCGGAGTTTATCGTCGGTCGCCACGTCCTTCTTCGCCTCTGTGTGCCTAGGTATCCACCGTTAGCCCTTTGTAACTTGACCACTTTCTTCTTTGATGGTGGTCGCTAATAAGATTTTCCGACGCATCGGATTACTTACCTGCTTTTGATGACTTAATTTCTATGCAGTTTTCAAGGTTCTGACTAGAGTTTTAGACTCCAGCATTCCGACTTTTCTTGAACAGTCTGGGTGCTGATTTCTTGTCTCTTTTTGGCTTCTAATTTCGGTGCTACGAGTTAGTGAGAGTGGAGGTAAGCGGACTCGAACCGCTGACTTCCTGCGTGCAAGGCAGGCGCTCTACCAACTGAGCTATACCCCCACTAAGCTGCGTGATTTTTCCGGTTCTGATTCTTGTATTCATCATTTCACTGACCATACATTCATCATTACTTTTAATTCATCACTTTTTTCCAGGTGGGCCATCCTGGATTTGAACCAGGGACCTCACCCTTATCAGGGGTGCGCTCTAACCAACTGAGCTAATAGCCCGCGAGTTCCGAACCAGTTAATAGTTTGAAAGCTTTGACATCTATTCCTCGAACGACCAGGGATAACTGATGAGCGACCTTTTCTTTAGGTTCAGTCGCTTCTCAGATGGTCTCCCTAAAAGGAGGTGATCCAGCCACACCTTCCGGTACGGCTACCTTGTTACGACTTCACCCCAGTCATCAGCCCTGCCTTCGGCATCCTCCTCCCTTGCGGGTTAGAGTAATGACTTCGGGCGTGGCCAACTTCCATGGTGTGACGGGCGGTGTGTACAAGGCCCGGGAACGGATTCACCGCAGTATGCTGACCTGCGATTACTAGCGATTCCGCCTTCATGCAGGCGAGTTGCAGCCTGCAATCTGAACTGAGGCAGGGTTTACGGGATTAGCTCGCCCTCGCGGGTTGGCTGCCCTCTGTCCCTACCATTGTAGTACGTGTGTAGCCCAGGACGTAAGGGGCATGCTGACTTGACGTCATCCCCACCTTCCTCCGGTTTGTCACCGGCAGTCTGTTTAGAGTGCCCAACTTAATGATGGCAACTAAACACGAGGGTTGCGCTCGTTGCGGGACTTAACCCAACATCTCACGACACGAGCTGACGACAGCCATGCACCACCTGTGTTCGCGCTCCCGAAGGCACTCCTTCCTTTCAGAAGGATTCGCGACATGTCAAGTCCTGGTAAGGTTCTTCGCGTTGCATCGAATTAAACCACATACTCCACCGCTTGTGCGGGCCCCCGTCAATTCCTTTGAGTTTCACACTTGCGTGCGTACTCCCCAGGCGGGATACTTAACGCGTTAGCTACGGCACTGTCCGGGTCGATACAGACAACACCTAGTATCCATCGTTTACGGCTAGGACTACTGGGGTATCTAATCCCATTCGCTCCCCTAGCTTTCGTCCCTCAGTGTCAGTTATGGTCCAGCAAAGCGCCTTCGCCACCGATGTTCTTCCTGATCTCTACGCATTTCACCGCTACACCAGGAATTCCCTTTGCCCCTACCATACTCTAGCTGTTCAGTTTCCACTGCCTTTCCGAGGTTGAGCCCCGGTCTTTGACAGCAGACTTGAACTGCCACCTACGGACGCTTTACGCCCAATCATTCCGGATAACGCTTGCATCCTCCGTCTTACCGCGGCTGCTGGCACGGAGTTAGCCGATGCTGATTCCTCTGGTACCGTCATTTTGTTCTTCCCAGAGAAAAGGGGTTTACAACCCAAGAGCCTTCTTCCCCCACGCGGTCTTGCTCCGTCAGGCTTTCGCCCATTGCGGAAAATTCCCCACTGCTGCCTCCCGTAGGAGTCTGGGCCGTGTCTCAGTCCCAGTGTGGCTGATCGTCCTCTCAGACCAGCTACCGATCGTCGCCTTGGTGAGCTTTTACCTCTCCAACTAGCTAATCGGACGCGAGCTCTTCTTCAGGCTATAAATATTTGCCCTTTCGGTTCATCGGGGGTTAGCAGTCGTTTCCAACTGTTGTCTCCGTCCTGAAGGTAGATTCTCACGCGTTACTCACCCGTCCGCCACTAAGTATTGCTACTCCGTTCGACTTGCATGTGTTAAGCAGACCGCCAGCGTTCATCCTGAGCCAGGATCAAACTCTCCGTTTTGTTGAGTTTTTTGGCTTTTATGTCAATTCTTCTCCACTCAGCATCTCTACTGGCTTCTTTCCTTGACTTTTTTCTCGTTGTTTGCGATATTAAGTATTAGCTATGCTTTTACTCTCTATCTTCATTCTTTTGACGAGGTTTATAGTGCTTTAAGCTTTCAAACTATTCTTTTTTCTAGGTTCAGTTTTTTGCCTTAAGTCCGCGGTGTCAACCGCCTTCTCTTTGGCGCTTTATTAATATATCAACTCTCCCCTGAGTTGTCAAGCTTTTTTGCAAAGTTTT